>NZ_DKJS01000036.1:0-66888 GCF_002455205.1 Lysinibacillus sp. UBA6686
ACCTTCATTTTGACTAAATATTTACAAAGGGTCCCTTGACCATTTAGTTTTTCAACACTATGAAAATAGTATGCTAATAATCAGCATACTACTTTGAACTTTTTATTTATCTTTGGAAATAGCTTATAAATTACTAAACATTGCAATGCTAATTATTTAAGAAAGGCAACAGCTCTAACTGGTGAGGCTGTTGCATTTTTTAATTTCAGTGGTAATGCCATAAAAGTAAAATGTTCATGTAAAGGTAGTTGTTCAAGATTTACTAGGTTTTCTACTATATATATAGGTGCACTTAACAGCTTTAAATGTACCTCACGTTTCATATTGTCATGTACATCAATATTGGCTAAATCTAGACCAATACATTTTACCTGCTTCTCCAACAACCAATCACCAGCACAGGTTGCGAATGCATGCTCTGCAAAAAAGTCTCCCTCTCCCCATTTTTCAGTTCGAGTACGCACAATAACAATATCACCAGGATTCACAGAAACCCCTTGTGTCTCTTCTGCATGTTTCAACAACTCTGCTGTTACTGGCTCATATGGTTTTTTAATAGAAGATACATCTAATAGGACTGCTTCACCGAATGTCTTAGTTAAGTCCATTTCAGCAGTCGATTCACCGTTTCTAATAAAGTGGATTGGTGCATCAATATGTGTTCCACTATGGTCTGACATACGTAAAAAGCGTGATTCAAAGCCCTCACATGGTTCAATATAACGGTGACCAGAGTTTTCAAAGGTAGATTCCTCTTGAATAGCAATTGGTGGGTGAGATGTGTATGAAACTAAGCCGTCATAAATTTCTAAAGTTAAATCAACAATCTTCATCTATATCTCCTCCTTAAACTCAATAACGACCTTGCCACTTACTTTATTTAACGCACTTTCAAAGCCCTGTATGCTGTCTTTAAATGGTACTGTACAAGCGACCAATTGTTGGAAAGGGAAGTTCGGATTTGCTGCCATCTGCAATATAGCTTCGTAATTCTCCTGTGTAATGCCATAGCTTCCTTTTATCATAATCTCACCACGTACAATTTGATCCATGGGCACAGAAAACTCAACTGAATTAATACCTACAAGTACAAGTTGCCCACCTCGCTTGAGTAAAGGGATTGCCTCAGTAGGGATAGTTGGGTGACCTGAACAATCAATAATCGCATCGTAACCAGAAAACATATCATCAACTAATTCATTTGAAGAGGTGAATGTTGCTTGTACGCCTATATTTTTCGCTAATTGTAGGCGACTTTGATCCTCTAGTACGCCTAGCATATGAACTTCTTTATTTCCTGACCCCACTAATATAGCTGCTACACCTAATCCTATCGGTCCTGGTCCAACTACCAGTATGGATTTCTTCTCAAACTCAGGAATCTTTAGCACTGCGGTATAACTTACTGCTAATGCTTCTGAGATTGCCGCCACCTGATCGGATACTGCATCATCTATAACAATAATGTTACGGCTATCTACTACCATATATTCTGCCATACCGCCATCTTCACGGAATCCGTAGCGCAATGCCTCGGAGGGTGTTTTTACAAATTTATAGTCATTAAAATCACAACAATTCGTGTCACCGTTCCTACAAAAATCACAAATACCACAGCTTTTATAAGGATTAACAACTACTCTTTTATTTAAGAAAGAAGGATGAACATCATCACCTAGTTTCATAACCACCCCTGTGACTTCATGTCCTAATACTAATGGATAATTGACCCAGTCATATCCACCATGGCCATCATACATATGAAGATCACTACCGCATATTCCAACTGCATTTACCTTTAATAAACACTCATTGTGCTTTAATTCAGGGACTTTATATGTTTTAAATTGAACATCTTTTTTCTCTGATGTACATTTTACTAATGCTTGATATTCCATACTTTCAGGTCAACTCCTATTCAACTTTTGACAGCTACTGCTATTGAATTAGCTTTATTATATCCCTCAATGTCTTTTCCTTTTTTGCTAAGTACTGTTGTTTATCAATGGATGACCAATTATAAAAGCCTTGCTCTGTTTTCATACCTAATTGCTTCGCATTGATTTTATCTTGATGGATTGTTAAAGGCTCTGTCCCATTCTCCAACGTTGGGTAAACGTAATTGACAATAGCATAATGTGTATCTAATCCGTTAATGTCTCGTTGTTCGAGTGGTCCTGTGTCTGCTAGACGAACACCTATGCTCATTTTAGCGATAAAATCTAACTCTTGCGCAGAAACGATTCCCCTCTCAACTAATGACATTGCCTCACGTGCAAGTGCACTTTGTAAACGGTTTGCTACAAAACCTTCAATTTCTTGTTTTAGTAGTACAGGTTTTTTCTTAGTATCTTGTAAAAACAGCATTATATCGTTTGCTACTTCCTTTGCTGTATAAGGACTAGGAATGACCTCTACTAAAGGTGTGATATCAGCTGGCGAAAAAAAATGTGTTCCTATCAAGCGCTCTTTATGCATCATTTTTTCTGCAACGTCACTAATAAGATAACTCGATGTATTGGTACAAAACGTTATATCTTTTGAAAAGAATGAATCTAATTGTTCGAATAAAGTTTGTTTGACCTGTAAATTTTCTATAATGGCTTCTATGACATAATTTAAGCCATCTATTTTTTCAAGTTGATGCAGAAAAGTAATGTTTTGCAATTCAGGCTGTTTCTTTAACTGTTGTAATCTTTCTACATCTGGCTCATATAGGAATACGCTTACATTATTTTGTTCTAAATATTTTGCAACTGCAGAGCCCATAAAGCCCCCACCAATGATTAGAACTCGTTTCATGGTTAAATCCCCTTTTTAAGCTTTTCTATCGGTATCATTCCAAATGGCTTTTAAACCAACTGCATAAATACATAGTGCTTTGATCTCGTCAAACATAGCAGCATTTGCTCCAAGTGCTGAGGCATTTGATTTATGGATTGAAATCCCCTTGTCATATGCATCACAAACATTAATAGCATATAATAATAATTCCTTTAGCAAACGTGATACTGCCCCATCACGTAGAGAAGTCGTACGAAGATTGCTATACTTCAACAATATATCCGGTGCATATTCAATTAAATATTGAATCCAGTTCGGCACAACCTCAAACTCTGATTGATAGTAGTTAATACATTCCTGCTGTGAAGAAAATGTAGCTACTTCATCTATACTTACTAGATGGATTTTACTTTCCTCTGAAAGACTAACTGCATATGAAATAGCCTCTATACCAGACAACCATGTTGGAATACCTCTTGAAATAATTGCTGATGCAATAAGCTCCGCAATTTCAACAACGCTATTGCCTGCTTCAACTGCTAACTCTACACAATACATCATTTCCTTTTCTTCACGTCTAGCCGCAAATAACCCAACCATTAGTAATGCTTTATTCTTTTTTGTTAAAACCCCTTCTACTAAGAGGGCTTGATATATGATAGACATTCATACTCCTCCTTGTTTGGAGAGCCTTCAAATCATTTCGCCTTGGCATAATTGTAGCTGCCGCTTTGCTTTCGCTTCAGAAAACATTTGTTGCTGTCGCTCCGCTTACGCGCATAAAACATCTTTCGCTATGCTTTCGATACAAATAACATTTGCTAAATGAAGATAAAGGCTCTCTGTCTACTAAAATAAGTATGACCAAGCTAAAGTAGCAATAATATAGATAACCCCAACAAAGAACATAATCATAACAAGGAAGCCCATAATATCTTTTAGCTTTAAACGTGAAAGTGCTAATGCTGGTAATATCCAGAACGGCTGTACTAGATCGTTCCAAGCATTCCCTAACATAACAGACATGGATGTCTCTGCTAAAGATGTTCCTAATTCTTTTGCCGCATCAATCATGAATGGTCCTTGAACTGCCCAGTGTCCACCTGCAGATGGTGCAAAGAAATTTATAAAGAAGGAACTAATTAAGCCCCAAAACGGTAATGTTTGTTCATTTGATAAATCAACAAATACCTTGGCAATTGTATCTACTAAACCAGAAGCAGCCATAATAGCCATGATACCTGCATAGAATGGGAATTGAAGTACAATCCCTGAAATTGTTTTAATACCATCTGCTAAATGCTCAGCATATTTTGCAGGTGTACCTAGTAAAATAATTCCCACGAATAAAATAATGAAGTTTAATATATTTAAATTTAGCGAACTGCCATTTGTAAAATAAATAACAATGTAAATTAGTCCAAGAATACCTATTGCATATGCTAAAATACGGCTATTATTTAATTTATTTGCCAGTGTATTCTCTTCTAATAGATTTAACTTTGCCTTAGGCTGATCCGCATATAATGCAGGATCAATTTCAATCACATTACTTGGATCTTTAGGATGTAGCATCGCATTAAATAAAGGTAATGTAATTAAGAGAACAATTGTAGTTAAAATCATTGGTACACTGAAAATTGTCTCAGAAAGTGTAACTAGGCCCATTGAATCCTCTAAAAAATGCCCAGGTGTTGAAATGAGGATTGGGATAGAAGCTGATAAACCTAATCCATAAAAAGTAAAGCCAGAGTATGCTGCAGCAATAATTAATGGATAATGAACTCCCTTAACTTGTAATGCTAATTTTTTCGCAATAATCCCACCAATTACTAAACCAAAACCCCAGTTTAAATAACTACCAATACCGCCTACAAGTGTTGCTACTATAATTGCAGTCTTAGGTGTATGAACCATACTGGCAATTTTATTTAAAAATTTATCAGTGATAGGAGCTGTAGCTAGTACATAACCCATAGCAAGAATAACGGCCATTTGTGTTGTGAATGCTAGTAAATCCCAAAATCCGCCACCCCAGGCTGTCGTTAAATCTACAAAGCTAATATCCTCAACAACTAATGCTAAAACAAATGTTACTAATGTTAACCCAATTGCAAATACAAAAGGATCTGGCAAATATTTCTTCATAATATTTGTGAAAAAATTCGTTAACTTTTCCATACTATTCTCCCCCTTGTTGTGTATGACTAAGTAATTTTTGGGAAGTGGCTCTTCCACGATAAAAAATGATAAACTATAATCACAATCTATCCATTTTGGAGGTCATTTCCTTGCAAAAACTTACTAGTATTTTAGTGACTGCTTATGCAAAAGCTCCCCAAGGCACATCCATGTATGAAATGTACAAGCATGCTGGCATTGTGTTAGAAATTGATAAAGAAACTCATCAGATTATTAATGCAGAATTTACATTTATCACTGGACTTGCCCAAGATTTCTTTAAACGTATGTTGATTGGCTTTGATCTTACAGCCAATATTGACGAGTTAATTGCTCGTGTAGATGACCACTATTATGCTCCATCAAGCGGCTCTGTTGTAGTGGCACTAAAATCTGCACAAAAGCGATACCTAGAAAAAATTCAAAAGGATTACTAAATATCCAGCACCGAGTCAAAAACTCGGTGTTTATTTATAGCTGGCAATTTTCAACGATAGTTGTTATACCTAGACCCCCAGCTATACATAAAGTGACTAGCCCATATCGCTTACCTGTTCGTTCTAGCTCATGAATGAGCTTTGTCATTAGAATAGCACCTGTTGCACCAATTGGGTGTCCCATTGCAATAGCCCCTCCATTGGGGTTAACACGATTGATATCTAATCCAAGCTCTCTGATTACTGCGATTGATTGGGCAGCAAAGGCTTCATTTAATTCAATGACATCTATATCCTGTATCGTTAAGTTCGCTTGCTTTAAAGCTTTGATTGTTGATGGTACTGGACCAATTCCCATGATTGTAGGGTCTACGCCAGCAGATGCTTGAGCAAGAATTTTTACTTTTGGTCGATATCCTAGCTCTAATGCTTTTTCTTTGGACATTAGTAACAATGCAGACGCACCATCATTCCGTCCACTACTATTTCCAGCAGTAACAGATCCACCTTTACGGAAAACAGGTTTTAGTGTACTCAACTTCTCTTCACTTGATAAAAATGGATGCTCATCTTTGTTAAAAATCTCAACTGTTTTTCTCTTTTTCACTTCATACGGAACAATTTGTTCTATAAAATACCCTTCTTGCTGAGCATTAGCTGTTCGCTCCTGACTTCGATGAGCAAAGGTATCCTGTTCATTACGAGTAATAGCATATTTCTCGGCTAAATTTTCTGCTGTTTCGCCCATTGTAGTAATACCATATACTTCAAAGGGCTGAGACCCTGGTTGACTTTCTGTATTCGGATCTAGAATCGAAGCATTTCCTACACCATATCCATAGCGAGCATTACGCAAATAATATGGCGCCGTACTCATTGATTCTGTCCCTCCAGCAATAATGATGTCGCTGTAGCCAAGAGCAATCTGTTGGGCAGCATTATTAATGGACTGTAACCCAGATCCACATTGACGATGTACTGTATACCCTGGTACAGAGATTGGTAAATCTGCTCTTAACGAAGCCACACGTGCCACATTCGATTGATCCGCACTTTGCTTGGCTTGTCCCAAAATTACCTCATCAATAATGGCTGAATCTAATTTTGTTCGTTCTAGTAGACCACGAATCACTTTTTCAGCAAGTTGATCTGCTGTTTCATTGACTAATGAACCACCTAATTTACCAATAGCTGTACGAACGCCATCTATAATAACAACTTCTCTCATGTTTCCTCCCCCTATTTCAAAGCATTCACAAAACTTGCTTCTGTACTTTTTTGCACTTGTTCTAATGTAACTCCTGGCATTAATTCGACTAAATGTAATTGCCCTTTAACAGACCTAAAGACAGCTAGCTCAGTAATAATTGTATCTACGCTTCTTGTTGATGTGATAGGGAATGTGCAATTCTTTAAGATTTTACTTTTCCCATCCTTTGAAGTATGAGACATCGTGACAATGACCTTTTTAGCTCCGATTAATAAATCCATTGCACCACCAACACCGATAATATTTTTCCCCGGGACTGCCCAGTTAGCGATACGTGCCTGTTCATCTACCTGAAGCACTCCTAATATCGCGACATCAACATGACCTCCACGGATCATGCCAAATGATTCTGCACTATTAAAAAAGGAAGAGCCAATTGCCTCTCCAACTGGCATTTTTCCTGCATTCACAATATTGGGATCAACATCCTCCTCATCGACCCCTACTACGCCAAGCATTCCATTTTCTGTATGGAAGAAGACATTGTTATTGTCAACGTACTTAGCCACCAATGTAGGAATACCAATTCCTAGATTTATAATTTGTCCATCCTGCACCTCTTCTGCTGCTCTTTTTGCTATTTGCTCTTGAATTGGGTTAATCATTTTCTACTACACCCTCCCTCGTTAAAATCTTTTTCGCTAAAATAATGCGATCTACAAATAAATGTGGAGTTATAATTTCATCGCTATTTAATTCACCAGGCTCTACTAATTCATCCACTTCAACAATTACAGTGCTAGCTGCCGTCGCCATTAAAGGATTAAAGTTTCGTGCAGTTTTGTAGTATACTAAGTTTCCTAACTTATCTGCCTTATGAGCACGAATAATAGCTACATCAGCCTTCAGTGCTTTTTCAAACACATACTCCTCACCGTCAATCATTTTTGTTTCTTTGCCCTTTGCTAAGTCAGTCCCTACGGAAGTTTTGGTATAGTAACCACCAATCCCTGCACCACCAGCTCGGATTGATTCAGCTAAAGTGCCTTGAGGTAGTAGATCAATTTCAATTTCACCTCGTTGGAATGCCTCACCGACATCACGATTCCCAGTAAAATAAGAGCCAATAGCCTTTTTAACCTTCTTTTGCTCTAATAATTTACCTAGACCCTTTCCTTTTTCTCCTAGATTATTGCTGATAATAGTTAAATTGTTTACATCCAGTTCCACAAGAGCATCAATTAACGTTAGGGGACCACCCACTAGACCAAATCCACCAACCATAATTGTTTGCCCACTCTTTACGCATGTTAATGCTTGCTCTACAGAATCATAAATTTTCATTGTACTCACTCCGTTATTTTTGAATAAGGGCATCACTCAACTCAAACCAAGAAGGTATGCCCGCTGTCAGTAGGCAAATATAGCCTAGCTCTGCTAATTCAGCTTCCACTACACCTACATCCCTCGATTTTTTAGCCCAATCATCTGTTTCTTTATTTTGTAGTGTAGTTGTATATATCCCTGTCATTAGGATGAATTTCATTTGAGTTGATACCACATTATCGTTAAGAAGTTCTTGCTTTAAAGCGTTTTCATCATTTGCTGTCAAGAAAGACAGTAATTTTTCAAAATATGCTTCACTTTTCTCTGTTGAAGCGAATGTACTGTAGTAACGTACAATATCAATGGCTGATGCTTCATGAGAAATCTTGTCTGCATCCATATTTGTTAGCTCTAAGGCATATTCAAATGATTGCAAGCCAAGCTGTAATGCTCTTTCTCCACCATAGTTAAAGGCTACAAGTAAATACTCAATTAGCTCTTCTAATGTAGCTCCACCATCTACTGCCCCCTTTGTGTGATACACCATGCTACGTGCATAATATCTTGCAGCATTTATACCAACTAACAGAATATCCTTCTCTTTCACCGACAGAGCTCCTGGTGCCATCGCTGCCCCTCGAAGCGCAGTATAATGATCAAGCATCGCTGGATTATAATCGTGCATTTTTTGTACCCATCCTGGTACAGCACCATAAACTTTTTTAAAATACGTTAAGCCTGTTGTCATCTAGTAACTCTCCTTTTAAGGTTGAATAAAAAAAGGCTACACTTTACCTAAAGCACGGACTTACCCGCACATTTAGAAAAAGTGTAGCCAACAGTCAAGCAGGGAAAATAGAAAAAGGTCATTTTTCTATAGCTGCTCGATAGGCATTTATTTTAGTTATTTAATTATTTGCACAAAATTTAAAAATCTGCAATAGTTTTTTATAAATTCTCTAAAAAACATTGAATAACTTGATTAACATCTTTTCTTTCTTCAAAGACTAATGTGTAATGATTGCTGCTAGATGTGTATTTCCAAATATTTTTAGCATTTTTCAATGTTTCAGTATAGGATTCTGCTAAAAACAATGCCGGCATAGCACCAATTTCACCTGTAGAATGTATTAAAAGAACTGGGCACACTATATTTTTGAAAACTTCCTCTGGTTTATAGGCATAAAAACTTTGAAAATCTTGACGTATTTTCTCTTCATCAGATTTATTTTCCCAATGACCATCTTTTTCTGCAATCTCATAACGACCTACATTTTCTAAATGATCAGTCCACTCAACACCAAGTCGACCATAGATTTCTTTAATTTCTTGAATATAGGCATTGGCATTTTCATAATGCTTACTAATACGACCAAGTGAAGGTTCAACAATTTTACGCTGATGATCCGTACAGGTTGCTGCCCCATCAAGTAAAACTACCCCTTTGACATCGGTACGTTTACTAGCAACATTCGCCATGATAAATGCTCCCATTGAATAGCCCATTAGAATGGGTTGCTTAATGTTCAATGCGTCCATTAAAGCCAAAATATCCTGTGTATGTAACTCTATTCCTGTATTTATCCCAGCGGGAGCACTTTTGCCACGCCCCTTTAAATCTACAGATATAAAACGATATTCACCTCTTAGCAACTCTGCATAATAATGCATTTGCATGTGATTACCTGTGAGACCGTGTACCGCGATAATCGTACCTTTCTCTCCTGGGTAATCAGCAAAGTGTAACTCACTACCATTCACATTTATTGCTTGATATTTCACTCCACTCATCCTCCTTGTAAAAGATAAAGCTAGTTTTACCACCCAAAATAAAAAAAGTCAAAAAAATTTTTATTTTTTAAGAATTTGTATATTGAATTTTATCTCTAAAAAGTTTTTTTACAATAATAAACCCCAGCCTAAAATATACACTATAATTTCTTTTTGGTACACTATTATAAAAAGTCAAAAAATGAGGTCAAAATGAAGAGAAAAGTATTTATTCTACATGAAATATATGGCATTAATGATTTTATAAAAATGCAAGCTAAAGCATATGAAAACGCTAGCACTAAAGTTGAGTGTATTTCTTTATATCCAGAAAATAAAATATTTACCTACGAACAAGAACAAGAGGCATATGTATATTTCATCAATAACGTTGGGTTTGAAGCTCCACTTAAACTACTTACTCACAAATTGCTGGAAGCGAAGAAGCAATATGATGAGGTCATACTAATAGGTTATAGTGTCGGAGCAACATTAGCTTGGAGACTATCCTCTCTCCCATTACATAGAGTTGTTTGTGTGTATGGATCACGTATTCGTCAATATCTTGATGTCGTACCTGTTTGTCCAACACTTGTTATTTTCCCTAGTAATGAGAGCAGCTTTAATGTACAGGAAATAAAGGAAGAGCTTGAGCAATTACCAGCAGTTGAAACGAAGCAATTTATTGGTCTACACGGTTTTATGGACTGTAATAATCCGAACTATTGTCATGAAAGCTATCTGCAGGCGCATTTTGATATCATCCAATTTTTAGAAAACCAACAATATCAAGGGGGACAACAAAATGAAACAAAATGAGGCAATAATGATTGACCCTTATATTGAAGGAGGCAATGTCATCTATCCATGTTTCCGGCTCTCCCTACAATCAGATAGTATTATAGGTATTTATACAGATGTTTCTAAAATACATACCTTAATGAATTGGTTTATGAAACACAATGAAGCTTTTACACATTTTCGTGAATGTGCTTTGTATGAGCGGCTTACAGTTCAAGAATACATCCGATTTTGCATAAAGCTTTTTAATACTCCTTCTGAAAAAACCGAGGATTTATTAGGTTTGTTTGCTTTAGTGGAGCAAAAAAACAAAAGAATTGACAAGCTTTCAAATGGAGAAAAACAGCGTTTAAAACTTATTCATACATATCTCCATCCTGCACAAATTCAAGTGTTAGAAGAGCCGTTTCAAAATCTTGATGAATTTTCTAAGCAAAATGTTCAGCAATTATTGGATGCTCTTCAAAAACAGCAGAAAAAAATTATTTTGCTGTCAAATAACATGGAAAATTTAATTATTTCGAGTACAGAAATATATAGATTAGATACAAATGGCTTACATACATTAGATGTAAAAGATGATGAATCAGAAATGATTATTCCTTCAATTGAAAATGCACCAATTCGATTTGATAAAATCCCAACAAAAAAGAATGATAAGATCATTTTATTTAATCCTCCAGAAATTGATTACATTGAAAGTGTTGAAGGATCTGTTTCTGTATATGTTGCAGGTGAAGCTTACCCATGTACATTATCTTTAAATGAGCTTGAGCAAAAATTGACACCATTCGGCTTCTTTAGAAGTCATCGTTCATATATAGTCAATTTACAAAAGGTACGTGAAATCATTACATGGACGCGTAATAGCTACAGTCTTTCCTTAAATAGCTCTGAAAAAACAGTAGTACCTCTGTCGAAAAATAAGCTAGCAGATTTAAAGGAAATACTCGGAATTTAGAAGATTTCCCAGGAAATAAACGACTCCTGTCAGATGAAATATCTCTCCATTAAAGATTATTTTTCTGCCTTTCACCTTTAATTTACTGCTGTGCTTTTAATTGTTGTTTATAGTGTAGACATCAACAACGCACAGGAGGTTAACACATGAACACAGTGATTGAAGTTCAACATTTAAAAAAGATATTTCATAAGGAAACAGCTTTACAGGATGTTTCCTTTAAGATTCAAAAAGGAGAAATCTTTGGATTCCTGGGACCAAGTGGCTCTGGAAAAACAACTACTATTAAAATTCTAACTGCACAAACAGACAAAACAGATGGCAATGTATTATTATTTGGTCGTCCAGCAAGTGAAATGAAAAAAAGCCAAAATCGTAAACGCTTTGGCATTTTAACAGATAATAGCGGTTTGTATACTAGGTTATCAATCGAGGAGAACTTACTTCTATATTGTAATTTATATCAATTATCAAAAACTGCTGTAAAAGAGGCTTTGGAGTTTGTTAATTTATACACTGAGCGAAAAAAGAAGGTTAGTCAGCTTTCTAAAGGGATGATTCAACGTGTAACACTTGCACGAGCAATCATGCATAAACCTGATTTATTATTTTTAGATGAACCAACTTCTGCACTCGACCCTGTTAATACACAGCATATTTATAATGGCTTACGTAAATTAAATGAAATGGGTACTACAATCTTTTTAACAACACACGATATGAGTGAAGCAGAAATACTTTGTGATCGTGTAGCCTTCTTACACAAAGGGAAAATTCGTGCAATTGGCTCACCAAAAGAATTAAAAAAAGAATTTGGCGATGAATCCATTTCAGTTGAATTAAAAAATGGTGAGATTGCTGTTATTCAAAACGGCTCAGAAGATGCGTCAAAATTGTATGAATGGATGCAATCTAACGAAGTTTCTCGTATTTATACAAACGAACCTACACTAGGTGATATTTTTATGCAAATAACAGGGAGTGATTTAGTATGAATATTTCAATGACACGTATTCAAGCTATATTTATGAAGGACTATAAGGAATTTTCACGGAACTATGCAGTATCTCTTATGATATTTGTACCATTTGTTTTAGCATTTTTTTATAACAAAACTGGAGTCAATTCTATCAGCGAGTATTATCTACCAATTAATATAGGTTTTTCTATGGTAACTGCCTATGTACAATGCTGTTTAATTGCTGAGGAGAAAGAAAGAAATACGCTTCGTAATTTAATGCTTTCCCCTGCTTCACTTGGAGATATTTTAATTGGTAAAAGCTTGTTTGTCTTTATTGTTACAATGATAGTAGTGGGAATCACTATTTTTCTTGTGGGCTATAATCCTGCCAACATATTCATCATAGCTATTGCTTTAATGCTTTCATCTGTGTTCTATATTGCACTTGGAACATTGTGTGGATTATTTGCGAAGTCTATTATGGAGGGATCTATAATCATCCTACCTGCTATTCTAATTTTCCCACTAGGCTCTTATGCTTCACCATTATCATCAATTTACCCAGCTTTGAAATTTATGGAGTGGTTACCAAGCTCCCAGTTGGTCCTATTAGCAGAGGCTTTAGAGGGAAGCTATTCAACAACAGATGTGATTATCCCGATTGTTACAATCATTGTTTGGTCAATTTTTGCTTGGATTATCACAGCATTTATCTATAAAAAAAGAATGGTCGACTAATTTTTATTAAAAGTCAAGAGTTAAAGTTATATATTTGAGATTCAAGTATTTTTTATATAATGTGTAACATCATAATTGGGTATTTTTAAGCTGAACTAAATAAAATAATTAGTTCAGCTTAACCTTTGATTAAAATTACATTTTGGAACATTTATGAAGTGGTACTACAAAAAGATGTGAATATTTGCTGTCAATATCTTAACTTAACTATTTTGTCCAAAATTTCGACTTAGATTTCCTCTTACTTTGTTAAGTTAGGCTCTCAATTTTTGCCTTTTCCACAGCTTCTTCACGGCTATGCACTTGCAATTTTAGGTAAATAGAGGAGATATAATTTCGTATCGTACCTTCCGACAAATGTAGCTTCTGTGCAATTTCCTTATTGCGAAGCCCTTCAGTCAAACACCAGAGAACTTCGATTTCTCGCTCGGTCAGCTCATACCGAGTTTGTACCTTATCTCCTGTCTTGTATTGAAACAATTGATGAGCTATATCTTGAGAGATCATTGTCCCTCCACTATATATGAGTCTAATGGTTGCGGCCAATTCCTTAGGATGTATCGATTTCAACATGTAGCCCTCTGCTCCGATACGAAGAGCTTCAGCCGCCAAGGAAACATCCTCTATTGTCGTAATCATAATGATCCGAATGTTTGGCCATGTCTCTTTAATAAACTTTGTGGCTTCGATGCCATCCATCTCAGGCATGTTGATGTCCATTAATACAATGTCGGGACGATCCTTCTCACATTCTTCGATAGCTCGCTTACCGTCTCCAACAACCCCCACTTCGAAATCCTGTTCTTCTCCTAACAGCAATCTTAGACTCTCACTGACCAAAGGTTGATCATCCGCCAACAAAATTTTTATTTTCTGGCCATCTTCATGAGATGGATTCGGAATCGTGCAGGTTACCACTGTGCCGACATCCAGCTGCGAATGAATAAAGAGTTTGCCTTGTAATGGAGCTAAACGCTCCTTCATACCTGTCAAACCGAATCCATATTGGAGGTTATCTTCACCCCTGCCGTTATCCTGAACCTGTAACATCATCTGTGTGTGATCATATTGCAATAGAACTTGAATTGTACTAGCTTGCCCATGACGACTGGCGTTAGTTAGAGCCTCCTGCAGACAGCGATACAAGGTAAGCCTGACCTGCTTCATAACAGGGTAAGGCTCACCCATTGTACGAAATACAATACGAATCCCAGTATTCGTCTTGAATTCATCCATAATTTGAAGCAGCGCTCGATCCAACGGTAGCGCCTCCTCGATTGGATCCATCTGATGCACCTGACGGCGAATATCATCCAGTCCCTTTCTAGCCAAGTTGAGCATTCCCTGCAGCTTGGCTTCTCCCTCTTTCGAATGAATATGAGACTTAAGTGTCTCCATTCCCAGAATCATAGAAGTAAAGGTATGACCGATTGTGTCATGAAGCTCACGTGCCATACGGTAACGTTCCTCCAACAGAGTCATTCTTTCAATCTGTGATGAATACTGTTCCAAAATCGTGTATTGCTCTTTTATCAACGAAAGCTTCTGCTTTATGGCATTAATCGCTAAGGCTCCTTTTTGCAACGCATAACTTACCCCGTAGAAGATAAGCGCATCTATTATGCCTTGCCATATGACGGGATGTGACAACGATGAACTGAAAGAATCCCCTGCACTTAGAACAAACAGTGTGACAGCGATAGGAATCGAGAACCAATGAGATAGTCTTCGGCTATAGAACGCAATCGTAAAAAGTGCCGGTGGAAACAGACGTATTAGCCCAAAATCATAAGCAAGAAATAATGATACTCCACCAGCAAACAAACACTCGGATATTAGGTATTGATAATAGTGACCCTTCACAAATAAAAAGGGGATAAGATTACACAGTAAAAGAGGAACAAACACTAGCCAAAAAGAAAATGTTGGCTGATCCTGATACATAAAAATGATAACGGCGACTACCCATAGACAACGAATAGCAAGCATAGTCCAGTCCTGCCATGACCACCGATTTTTATTTTTAATTTGAAAACGCATATGTACAACTCCTTTAATCTTTTTGGAATGGAAAAAAACAGTATGAACACGCCCAATTTTCTTTGTCATATCAAGGTTATGACTTCTTGTCACTCGGCTTTATGACAATCTTTCTGCTAGTTTGAAGTTGGATGAGATGCATCCCTAGAATACAGAAAAGTATATCTCATTCCAATTACTAATAAAAGGAGTGGTAGGAATTGTCGCTGCTACAAATTCGTGATCTCACGAAAAAAATAGGAAACAAGGTCATTGTCAATCAGGTAACGTTAAATATGGAAAAGGGAGAAATCCTGGGACTCCTCGGTCCGAACGGAGCAGGAAAAACATCAACAATTCGGATAATTGTCGGCCTAATGTCCAAATCAGGAGGCCAAGTACTTATTAACGGAACAGATACTCATACCAACTTTGAACAAACTATGAAACATGTAGGCGTAATCGTGGAGAATCCGGATTTGTACAAATATTTATCCGGTTATGACAATTTAATTCATTTTGCACGCATGACGCCTGGTGTGACAAAAGTAAGAATTCAGGAAGTCGTTGCACTAGTTGGTTTGGAGCATAGTATCGGTGATAAAGTGGCGACCTACTCCCTAGGCATGCGTCAGCGCCTAGGTCTTGCCGTAGCTCTCGTTCATAAGCCTTCCCTGCTTATACTCGATGAACCTACCAACGGACTTGATCCTGCTGGTATCCGTGAACTGAGAGGTCACTTGAAGCATCTGGCTCAAAAAGAAGGTGTGGGAGTTCTAATCTCTAGCCACCTCATGTCCGAAATGGAGATGATGTGTGACCGGGTAGCTATTATGCAAAAAGGAAAATTGATTAATATTCACAAGATATCAGATATCTCAGAAGATGAACAAACACAAGTTCGATTTGAAGTCGACCGACCAGATCTAGCTGTACAAATCCTTCAAACGCTAATGTCCGGTGATGAAATTACGACAGATCAACGACATATACAAGTCAGCATCGCAAAGGCGCATATTCCAGAGATTAGCCGTAAGTTAATGGAAGCAGGAATTAACGTATTTGGTGTTCACACGGTCAAAAAAACGTTGGAAGACAAGTTTATAGAGATAACAGGAGGGGAAGACCATTGATTTCAATCATTCGTAATGAAAATATGAAGATTTATAAACGAAAGCGAACGTGGGTCATGATTGCAATCGTCTTATTGTACGTAGCGCTTCAAATCGTGAATTTGAAAACGGCTGGAAGTGGCGCTACCAACAACGATTGGAGAGCGCAGTTAGAACAAGAGAATGCGCAATTCCGCAAAGAAGCCACCAAGCCAGATGCGTTGAACATTGAAATCAAGCAGGCGGAAAAACACATAGTGCTGAATCAGTACTATTTAGACAAAGGCATTCCACCTAGCACCAATGGATGGAGCTTTGCAGTGAGCCAAGTGCGGAATATCATTTTTGCGGTTTCCCTCATCTCCATTATTATCGCAGGCGAGATTGTTGCCGCTGAATTCGTATCTGGTACGATTAAGCTTCTATTGACCCGTTCGGCCAGTCGCACTAAAGTCTACATCTCCAAATATGCCGCTGCCATCTTGTTCGGGCTTATGTTATCAGTAGCTGGAATACTAACATCGATTTTCCTTGGTGGTTTCATATTTGGTTTCGATGGATTAGCAGACAGCCATTTCTATGTAAAGAACCAAGCTGTAGAAGAAGTTCCAATGCTGCAAGCTTTACTTGCGGGATATATGCTTAATATTCCATTCTTGCTCATCACGGTTACATTGGCATTTATGATCTCTGCCGCCTTTAGAAGTACAACCTTCTCCATTGTTATTTCCCTGCTCGTCTCGTTGACTGGATTTATTATTTCGATTGCAATGGACGGTTGGAGTTGGACGAAATACTTCGTTTTCTCTCATACTGACCTTACTCCGTACATATACGGAAATCCTTCTATTGATGGGGTAACATTGAGCTTTTCCCTCGTATTTATCGGGATTCATCTGGCGGTCATGTATTTGATATCATACCCTATATTTGTAAAACGTGATGTGGTCTGAGTGACAGCTTCAAGATTAAGCAACAAAATCGGAATTTTAGAACAACCTATCTCTGCAAAAAAGGAGGATAAATATGAACATAATGAAGAAAATAAAGGGCGCTATGCTTGTAGTGTCATTGATGCTGATTGCTGCCTGCGGAGCGAAAGAAGAATCAACGGCAAAAAACCTGGAATTATCGTCAGTCGGTCTGACAAAGCTTGTCATTGACCATCGGAATGGGGAAATTCAGATTTCCGGGAGCTCCGATTCAGATAAGATCGAAGTTGTTGCTTTGGCCAAGGGCAAAGGGGTCAGCATGGATAAATTGGAGCTAAAGTTGGAAGCACAAAAAGATATTGCTTATTTAGATGCACGGTTTAGAGGGCAATTCCTTGCTATGGGATCAGGGTCAGTCGATCTGGAAATCAAAATTCCGAAGCAACTTATGCTGGATATTAAGTCACACCGTGACGGCAATATCCAAGTTTCAGAGTTATCGTCTAGCGCCAAGATTGACAACATCAATGGCGATATTAAAGTATCGAACCTAATCGGCTCACTTGAAATTGATAATCGAGACGGTGACATCATCGCTCGTGATATCGGTTCAAATGTAGTTATTAATAATATCAATGGACATATTGCAGTTGATCAAGTAGGTGGCTCTGTAGAGATACAAGTGGGTGATGGTAGTCTGGATATCAACCATGTGGCGAAAGATGCGTCTATTTCGCAGTCAGGAAACGGAGAAGTTAAAATTGGTGAGATAAAGGGAAAGACTCTTAAGAATAAAAAATAACATCGTAAGAAAACAAATTTAGTCCAGAAGAATAAAAAAAGATTCCTTCCCAAGTTGATAAAGGAGAAATTATTTGGAAAGGAATAAAGAACAAGAGAAGAGCATTGCTTTTTAGCAGTGCTTTTCTTTTGATTCTAACGGATGTAACTGTGAATTTAGAAGTTTAATTTTGATCAATCTTTTTTCAAAATGAATTCTTTATCTATTTAAATTTTTCAAAATGACTTACAATCCACCGTTTTTGATTTTGAGCTACATATTGTTCTAGCGCTATTAGTTGATTCACTAACTGTTCCTTTGTGAGCTGCATATACTTCCTCTTAACCACGTTTATATCACGCTCTGGTGAAATTTTTCGTTATGCTGATTCATCAAATTTTGACGGTTCTACGGCCTTTTTACGTATTTTATTCACTTTATAGGTCTTACTATGTTTTTGGTAATAAATATATAAATCCTCATTACGTTTGTATTTGGATGAATCCCTTTGCAAGTTTGATCAAGTAGCTTAGAATACTCACTAATATTGTGATATGTTACTGGAATGCTTTGATTAACAAGCATATCAATTGTTTCCATACCGATTGAAATGGAACGTTCTCTACGCTGCTTATGAACCTTTTCGAGCCATTGTCGCTTATCGGAATGGGTTATGTTGGATGATTGGTTCATATTGTCGTTCCTCTCTATATTTCTTGATAAGGTCTATTTCTTCAATTCGATTTTTGCTTGCTTTGCCATTTCCTTTGCTTTCATTACTTCGATCTCTAATCCTAATTGTTTAAAACGCTTCTCATATCTTTTGATAATTGAATCACTTCTAAAAGTTCGTCCTCCTGGTCTGGTTCAGGAACTTTTGCTTTACAGCCCAAACATTGCATTTTCGAAGGGCAAACAAAATCTGTCACACATGTCCCACCTATTACTTTATTAAATACACCTACCTTTTCCCTGATAGATGCCCCCTATATATTTAGACTCGTTCTTGCTTGTAAACAATGTTACATACTATCCCTCTATTTTGACCAACGGAAATAAAAAATGTACACCACTAAAAGTTCATTTTAGTAATGTACATTTTATAATATGTGCAACATATTAAACAAGTAGGTGTGAATTTCAACTTCTTGTACCATTACTTGTCTTTAATAATACAGATTAGACCATTCTTTTTCTAATATAACAATTCACGTTCATATGTTTCTATTTTCTCTAATGTATCAGCATACCAGATTCCCACAAATCTCGATTCAACAGACTCAGGAAAATAGTCCCCATCATAAAAGGATAATGGAAATAGGACTCCTTGTGCTATGAATTTTTTGATTGTTTGATAAAAGGATTCATTTTGCTGAGGACTTTGAGCTACATAGGAGGCAAATTTATTAATAGGCTTGCCCAATGCATCATGAAACATTAGCATAGAGGTTGAGCCATTCTGTCTGAAATTCAAATCTATTGCCTGAACGTCTCCAGCCTCGGTAACAATTAAATCAAAGCCTGCTACTCCTACAAAGCCTTCCGCTACTCCTCTTTCCATAATATGTCGCCCCACCTCAATAACCTTTTTCGGTACTTTATCAATGATGATATTTCCTTCATAGATACCATTATCATCCGTTATTTGCTGAGAGGCTCCCAAAAATTGAATACCTAGCTCTTCCGAATATACAAACTGACAGCTATAGTTATCCTTTGTCTGTAATAGCTCCTCAATAATAACGCTCTCCGTACCAGTCATACGAAACTGTCGTAACCCATCTGTGAGCTCATTTTTGTTTTGGCAAATAATGACCCCATACCCTCCAGATGTGGGAGAATCATCACCGGGCTTCAATACGACGGGTGGCTGCCAATTTTTAATAGCATCTGACAGTCTATACGTTTCCACATTTAAACGACTAGGAACAAATTTACTATCAATTAAATGATCAATATATGCTTTTGTATTTAGCTCATTAAATTTCTCTGCGTCCATCCAATAACAATTCCGATTTATATGTTCTATATCATGAATATATTGGCAGACAATGGTTTTCCCCTCCTCACACCAAGCTTGCACTTGTGCAATATACTCTTCTTGTGTTTCATAACTATAAGGCTGTTCCACCCATGGTATCCCTGCCAATTCATGAAGCTCTTGTGCTTTTGCTGTTTGCGTAGCACGATGTACTAACACAGGTATATCTGCTATTGCCACTTCCCTAGATGTTAAGGCGTCTAGTTTATGTGGATCATCCATCATCCAGGGATTATCACTGTATGGCGTTCTCGGTGTATACACAGCATGATTACCGTAAATTTGCCTTAGTGTCAATTTTGGTTTCAAGTAGATTACCCTCTTTCAAGTTTTAGGTATTCTACCCTTCCACTTTATTTTCAACACTTTTTCAGATAAAAATAGATATATAGCGTAATTAAATACTATATTTTTCCTAATTAATAGGAGAATAAACCAATAACTTCTGTAAATGCGTTTTAATCTCTGGCCAATCCTCTTTTGTGATACTGTACATAACTGTATGGCGAATCGTACCGTCTTTACGAATCATATGATTACGTAAAACACCCTCTTTTATTGCTCCAATACGTTCAATTGCCTTTTGAGAACGGTCATTTTCATGGTCGGTTTTAATTTGTACACGTTGCAATTTTAAGATTTCAAAACAATATTGTAATAATAAATATTTACAATTTGTATTGATAGCGGTCCTCCAATAAGCTGGTATCAGCCAAGTTGTGCCTATTTCTAGCCGTTTATGTTTATCATCTATATCCATAAATCTAGTTGAACCGATAATTTGTCCAGATACCTTATCTATAATGACGAATGGAAATTCTGTTTTCTTCTCTTTCGTCGCTAAGGCATTATCCACAAAGCCATTCACATCCTCTATATTTTCCATAGCAGTAGACATGTGCAGCCATATTTCTGGAAAATTGACAGCCTCTAAAATACCCTGTACATCCCCTTTATCCAGTGGTCTTAATAAGACTGTTTCATTTTCTAATGCAATAAAATTCATGAGGCTTCACTCCTTTTTTAACTATTAAACGGCAATTTTGATATGATAGATAGAACCAAAAGTAAAAAAACACACCATACCAGGCGAGGTGCATAATGGAACTTTCCATTTCATTTACTAAAGATACAGCAAAATATGTTCAAATTTATGAAGAAATCAAAGTAGCTATCATCAACAAAAAACTTTGTACCCAGGATAAGCTTCCTTCCAAACGAGCTCTTGCTAAAACATTGAATGTTAGTATCCATACGGTACAGGAGGCCTATGAACAATTACTAGCTGAAGGCTACATCTATAGTAAGGAACGCTTAGGCTATTTTATAGCTCCCTTTGAATTTGAATGGAATCAGCATTTACAGGATCACTCCTTCTCAGCATCAACAGCAAACTCTCATACGATCAAATATGACTTTCACAACGGGCATGTGGATAAAACTGCTTTCCCTATTGCAAGCTGGCATAAGTTGTTGAAAAAACACTTAAATATGGAAAATTTAACGATTAGTCCGTGGCAAGGTGAATGGACATTGCGTGAAGAGATTGCACGCTATGTGGCACGTTCAAGAGGTGTGCAATGTGAGGCATCACAGGTGTTTGTTTATAGTGGTACGCAAAATCAGCTTCAAGCATTATGCCATTTCTTTGGCTCAAAATCACATGTGGGCATAGAGAACCCTGGCTTTAAACGGGTATGTTCAACAGTCCAGCAATGTGGATTGTTCACCCACGCTATTCCTGTTGATCAATCAGGTATTACAATCCCGAATGAAACTCTACACTTGTTATACACTACGCCTGCACATCAGTTCCCACTTGGAATGGTCATGCCTATTGAGCGCCGCGCTGCTATTTTGCAATGGGCTACATCTAAAGAGGCCTTTATTATTGAGGATGATTATGATTCAGAATTTCGCTTTAAGGGGCTTCCCATTCCCTCATTAGCGAAAATGGATCAGCTTCAGCGTGTAATTTATTTTGGCACGTTTTCTAAAACGCTAATCCCATCTCTGCGTATAAGTTATATGATCTTACCTCATTCATTAGTAGATGATTACCAGCTTTTTCATCAAGATCAAAAATCGGTTGTGTCAAAAATCGATCAGCTTGCTTTAGCCGAGTTTATTGCACAGGGTTTATTTGATAAGCATTTAGCTAAAATGCGTACGATTTATCGTAAAAAGCAACAGGTATTACTTGCAGCTATACATGCCCATTTTTCAGAAGAGTTCAAGGTGATTGGTGAAAAGTCAGGGCTTCATATTGTTGTGAGATTACCATCAAGGCTTTCCGAGCAAAATGCCATACAGCTAGCCATGCAAGTAGGAATTGCTGTCTATCCGTGCTCAACCTCTTATCAACAAGGTTCTCACGAGGCAATGGTCATTATAGGCTATGGTGGGTTAACACTTGAACAGATTCAAGAAGGTATCGCTTTACTTGCGTCTATCTGGTAAGCGATTCAATAGTTCATGAAAAGCGTTATGTTTTATAGAAATTGCTTATTTATTGAACTAGACAATCTTTAAAATATTATTATATCCAATGAAAGTATTAGAAAATGACCTTTTATTTAAATCCTAATTTAATACAACTTTTCCAAAAATAAAAGAGGTGTCTGTATGAAAAAATACTTTGTATTGATAATACTACTTGTCGTAAGCGGATGCTCCAATCCAACAACAACAATTGAGGATTACCCCTCTTCTTCCATTTCTGGCTATGTAACAGCTTTACAAGAAGGAAAATTTTTAGTAGTGAGTGAATCCCCAAAATCTAAGGATGCACACAACAATGAAATCTTTGATGCCATTTGGTTTTCATCAGAGGAAAGTGAAGATGTTGAAATCGGGGATTATTTGCATGTTTGGAGTGGTGCTTCCTTTTTATCGTACCCAGGACAAGCTACTGCCACAAAATTTGTTATAGAAGAACAAGAAAGACAAAGAACAAATTTAACAAAAAAAGAAGTTATTCAAAAAGCTATTATTGAGCTTGACAAACTTACTGAAGAACATTATTTCTCCCCAATTTTAACAAAAATACAGTATGAAAAACAAAAAGATAGTTGGAATATTAGCTTTGAAAATATTAATCTAAATAAGCCTTATCTAACTATACATATTAAAGATTCTAAGTAGAATAAGTAAAATCAAGCTTGGGAAAAGCGTCAAAAGGATTTATGATTTTAGGAAAAACTAGGACATATTCCATTTAAAATTTTAGACAAGATAACTTCTTCTTTTCTTCTATTATAAGATAACCACGCGTGTTTATTATCTAATTTCTACCAATAATGCTAAAAAAGAGAGATTCTCATGTATACTGTTAGTTACGACACAAAGCATTGAATCTTTTTTTCGTTGGATTAAGCAAAACTACAACACGTCAAACGTAAAGCTAGTTAAAATTTCACTAAACTATCGAAACCTTTTACCGAATTTCCTCGTATTGTAAATAAAGAAGACTTCATTCAGTAAAGATTTTCCTCATCTCTACTTAATGGTAGTTAAACAAATCGAGCTATCACTGGCAGTTCATCTCTTAATTTTTGAAGTGGTGGTCATACTGTCCGTTTTATGCAGGATCATGCATAACAAAGGGGAATCAACAAAATGGAGAATCAAGAGCAATTAGAAAATCTTTTGCAAGAAATTCAAGCTTGGGAAAAGGATCAAAAGGATTTATGGTTTTGGGAGAAACTTGGACGTATTCCATTTAAAATTTTAGACAAGATGACTCCTTCTTTTCTTCAAAATAAGATAGCCTTACTTGTCGATGAATTAGGGAGCTATGTTCAATCTGGCGGTAAATATTTAATTAATGAACAGGCCATGATGCAAAAAATTCGTAGCACTTCTTCGTTTCAGCATATTTTTGATATTTCCGATATTGGACAAATGCCTTTAGAGGATATGATTGCTCTTAGTGACAAACTACAGGAAGAACGTGTGAAATTAGCAACTGTGCAAGGTGCTTCTACGGGCTTTGGTGGTATCTTTACATTGGCCATTGATATCCCGTTTATTTTAGGAATGGCTTTAAAAACCTTACAAGAAATCGCCATTATTCATGGCTATGATCCAAATGATAAAATGGAACGTATTTTTATTGTTAAATGCCTACAATTTACTTCTGCTGATATCGTGGGCAAGGAGGCTATATTAAAGGAGCTTTCTTCTATGCATGATACAAATCATGCATCAGAAAACATGGTTTCACAGCTTCAGGGCTGGCAGGAAGTATTCTTTACGTATCGAGATCAGCTAGGCTGGAAGAAGCTATTTCAGATGATTCCTATTGCGGGAATGATTTTCGGTGCCTATGCTAATAAGGGGATGATGCAAGATGTATCTGAAACAGGAATTATGCTCTATCGAAAACGAAGAATCGTTGAAAAACTTAATACGTTGAATCAATAGATAATGTAAGAAAGACTCTTTTTCCTTCAAAATACTATCGAGGAGTGAAATCATGACAACAAAATTGACATCAGATGAAGCTATCCGATTTTTTAATGAGCATTTTCCTGAAGGCTGTTCCTATAATGAAAATTATTCACAAGTAGCCGCCATTCGTTCTGGAAGTAATGGTCAAGAAGTTAATCTTCGTTTTCAGCGTTTGGGCAATCAATTACAATTTTTAGCAAGCTTATACGATAAAGCCCCTTCCATAAAGGAACAGGTGAAAATAGCCATTTTAGCTACCTTAACTGCTATGGAAGAATTACAGAATGCCTCTGGTGAATCACTTTTATTTAGCAACGCGACTTTAGGTGGCTCTCCTTCTGGTGGTATTGTGTTAGCAGGCTTAGTAATAGCTTACGAGCGAGTTTACAACGATTTGGATACTATCGACCAAAACCGTCTACTGCATGCAACAGAATCTTTGGCCAATCAAATTGCCTCTTGGATGGATAGCACAGCAAATCCAAGTTTCAATGCTTTAGAGGACGCTGTTGATTGCTGGAGAAATCAAAAATTTGCCAATTTCGCCGTCAATGGCCCTATTTTGCATGTTGGGGGTCTTGGTTTATATTTAGATGTTTTGTCAAGTCATGCTTCTGCTATCGATTATCCAAAATATGATGTTTTATATAAATATGGAACATATGTGATGGACAGATGGTCTACCTTGGACCCTTCAGAAACAATGGCCTCTCTAGCTATAGGTGGCTTAGTAACTATAAATTCAGGTCGCAAGTTTTTCCCTTCATCAGGATATAATGCCTATGTTGGTATGGGCTTAGCTTGGTTAGCTCATGGGATTGCTTATACTGGCTCTACTGAAGTCATACCCGATTGTCGCTTAATCGATGATTCACAAAAAATAAATAATTTTTATAGAAATACTTTTGATTCTCAGCCTGATATGAAGGCCTATGAAATAAGTGAGCCAGCAGATTTTACAGGTGAGCAATTAAAAGAGGAAACCATTCTTGCAGTTGTCGAGCAAGGGTACACTAGAACAGAGATTGATCAATTGCGCTCTGCTCATCTTGATAGCTCTACCGGTTATTTATATACCCTCTCTTGGAATGGCGATGCGGCTTTTTTAATAGCATTGGACAAGGCTGTTAGAACTTCAGGCGAAACTGTGTTTTTAGCAAATGAGGTCAATGACGGCTCATCCGTAATTGTCGCGTACGCACGCGTAGGTGAGGCTGCTGCACATAGGGCTATGGCTGGATTTGCCGGTATGCTTCAACGTGGCATCTTGACCGTCACTGATGGAAAATAGAAACAATCAGCTCTCTGTACAATCATCCTACAGAGGGCTGACATATTTTATATTTTTATTAAAATCTTCCCTTGATGCTGACGACTTTCCATTAACTTATGCGCTTCTTGCATATCCTCTAATGCGAAAACTTTAGCAACTGGTACTTGAAAGCTCTCATTCTTTAATATAGTAAAAATATTTTGGGCAACCTGCTGCAATAACTCAGGCTTAAGCTTTCGGGAAGTTCCTAGACTAAAGCCCTTGATATTCCGGCAACTATTATGTAAATCTGAGGTCATGATTTGCCCAGCTCTACCACCGCTATTCCCAAATTGCACAAGGGTACCATATGGAGCTAAACAACTTAAGCTTTCTTCCGTTATATGGCCCGCAATAGAATCAAAAATGATATTTACACCAAGTCCATTTGTACAGTCATTGACTTGCTCACTAAAATTTTCATAGGTTAACACCTGATGTGCACCAAGCTCATAAACAATACTTGCTTTATCCATTTTACTAACCGTTCCAATAATCTTTCTTGCCCCTAGATTTTTGGCCATTTGAATAAGCATTGTCCCTACTCCGCCAGAAGCTGCATGAATTAAAACAGCATCACTTTTTTGAATTGGCGCAATTTGATGTGTCAACAGATAGGATAAAAATAAAACTGTTGGAGCTGCGGCTGCCTTCTCCACTGGCACACCATTAGGGATACGAAATACTAGCTGCTCCTTTGCCACTACAAATTCCGCATAGGCTCCATTTTTCGGAAATGCAATAACAAGATCTCCTTTTTTAAACATACTTCTCTCATCAAAAACCTTTTCAACTACCCCTGCTACATCCAAGCCTAAAATCATTGGAAAATTTGCTTTAGCCTTATTCCCTGTTCTGTTTTTAATATCAGCGAAATTTACACTTGTGTAGGTTGTACGTATTAATACCTCCCCAGAACTTATACTAGGTATTGGGCATTCTACATATTGCAAAACATCAGCAGAGCCAAACTCATTCAAAATCACAGCCTTCATAAATGTCCCCTCCTTGTTATGGTAACATTATAAAAGAGAATATTTTTTATAAAAAGAGACAAAAGGAGATAGTAAATGTCCACCTTTCTTTCGAAAAATAAAACACTTTTCTATTTACTTTCACTTTATTGCCATCAAAAAGGTAGCACTTTCAATCAACAGCAATTAGCAGCTTTACTACATATTAGTACGAAGCAATTAAATCGTTATCTTAAATTATTTCAGCAACACAATTGGCTAACTTATCAAGCAGGAAATGGGCGCGGACACTTATCCAAAATTCAATGGCACCAGGATATTGAAAAAATGATTGTAGATGCTTTGAAACCTCATATTTCAGTAATGACGATGATGGATTGGGAAGAGTTATTTGCATTTCCCCATTTAACAGATTCTCTAGCTATAAGCTTAAAGCAACTATATCAACAAAATATTACAAATAACATCCTATATAATGAACGATTGATAGTGCCTATCTATCACCCTATTTATAATCTTCAACCCAATCATGTGAATGATGCTTATAGTGCCGCACTTATATCCAATATTACAAATCGACTGGTCGAGGCAGATACTAATGGTGCTATTATTCCGTCTCTTGCCCATCACTGGAAAATGAATGGTCAAAAATTGCGTCTTTATCTGCGAAAAAATGTTACTTTCCACAATGGTGATTTACTAACAGCAAAAGACGTCGCATGGTGTTTATGCCAATTACTCCACCTTCCTCTATGGAAGCCCATTCAAGAAATCACAATCGTGGATATGTGGACAATAGATATTATTCTTTCGGAATCTTGCACATACGTGCTAGACTTACTAACCGATATTCAATCAAGTATCTATAAAATTGTAGATAATGTCGTTTACGGAACAGGTTCATTTGCAATTTCTACATATACAGACGATCAAATTATATTAAAAGCTTATGATAATTATTTTGGTATGAAGGCTTTATTGCAAACAGTGGAATTAAACTTACTACCCAAAACCTTAAATTCATTTTTTCAAACAAATTTCTCTACTTCTATTCATCATAAAAAGATGAATATCCAAAATGGGATTTGTGCCATTATATTAAATAAAAATACAGAGGTTTGTTCTACTAAAGCTCAAAGACAGCACATAAAAAACATTATACATAAGCACTTATTTACATTGCTTCAAAAGGATTCATCCTTAAAAAATCATTTAAGCTATTTTAGTAGTAATATCCCACCACTATGTAGAAATGAAAATTTAAAAATTACTGTTTCGAAAAGAAAGAGCAAATTGAACCAACTATTAATTTCATCTTTTAAACGATATGGTTATCAACCACAAGTGGATACATTAACACTATCTCAATATATTAAATATAGTCTACAACAGCTTAATCATGATGTATTTGTGTATACGAATGTTGTATCTATTCCAACAGCCTTTCATAAATTACAGGCTATGTTCAGCCCAGACTCCCCTATTTATAAAGTCTGCAAAGATGATTTATATTTTAACAATATACTTAACCAATTCAAATGTGCTTCAAAAACAGAATGGCCATTACTGTATGATGCTCTAAACGACTATTTAATGGAAGAAGCCATTTTGATACCATTATTTACAAATATTGATGAAATACCTTTTGCTCATGATATTTTAGAATTAAACTTTAATTACTTAGGGTATATTGATTTTTCAACCATTTGGTATGATAAGGAGGAATCTTTATGAAAGTTAAACAAAGAAAAGCTCAATACAATAATATCCCATACAATTTTTTTGATAATACGAGTAACAAAGTTTGCTTTATGTTCTCTGGCACAGGCTATACCTATGACAGACCGCTTCTTTATTACTCTACTCAGTTAATGCTAGAGCTGGGCTATGATGTTGTACAGGTGTGCTATGCATTTGAGCAACAGCAGTTTGAACAGGATCCAAAAGCTATATCAGATATGGTTTATCAAAAAGCAAACACTATCGTAGAATATATTTTACGCACAAAACCTTATCAGGAAGCTGTATACATAGGCAAATCACTTGGAACATTACCGATTATTGATTTTTATATGCAGCAGTGTCCAGCTATATTTTCCCGCTATGTTATTCTCACCCCACTGCTGTCATTTGAGCATATTGGACAAAGCCTTATAGACAAAAATACATTTCTAGCAATTGGAACGGCTGATCCTCATTATTCGAAGGAAATAGTCGAGCAACTTTCTTCCCATCATCTTTCTATTATCGAAAGTGCGGATCATTCTCTTGAAATAACAAATAACACCGTAGAATCCATAATTATATGTCAGACATTATTAGCAGAGCTAAAAAAATACCTAAAGAAAACTAGTGCTTTACCAAAATTATAGATTTATGCTACAATATGCAAAATACAATGAAGAGAAGAGTAAATAAGGCTGTTCTTCCCAGAGAACTCGGGATGCTGAAAACGAGTAAGAACGAATTATTGAAACAAGTCTCGGAGTAGCGCATTGGATTTCTGCATAGAATGATGGTGCGACGGGAGCTCCCGTTACAGAGGAACAGTATAAGCATAAGTCGTTATGCCGTACTGAAAAGGCTATTATGGTGACATAATGGCGAACTAGGGTGGCACCACGTGAATATAAATTCCACAATCTCGTCCCTAAGACAAATCGTCTTGGGGGTGGGATTTTTTTTATTTTGCAAATTATGACTTTGCTTAAGGAGGAATTTATATGAAAAAATCTTTAGAGACATGGCGCTATCCTGTCATTCTATTGTGTAGTATTGGTATCTCTAGTATTGGTGAATGGATCTATTTTATCGCCTTAAATCTCATTGTTTTAAAGCTTACAGAATCAGCTCTTGCTGTCTCTGGCTTGTATATTGTCAGAGCATGCTCATCCTTGCTCACTAATTTTTGGTCAGGAAGCCTAATCGACCGTTATAATAAGAAAAATTTAATGATTATTTTAAACCTTTTTCAATCTATACTAATCGTTTTACTCCCTTTCTTTTCTAGCTTAGTATCGATTTATGCCTTAGTGTTTATCATTACAGCTGCTAGCTCTATGTATCATCCAACTTCTATGACTTATATCACTAAATTGATACCTATTGCACAACGGAAACGTTTTAATTCATTGCGTAGCCTTCTCGATTCTGGTGCATTTCTAACTGGGCCTGCTATTGCTGGTTTGCTTTTTACACTTGGGACACCCAATATGGCAATATACTTAAATGCAATTGCCTTATCTCTATCAGCCTGTATAACCTTTAAAATGCCAAATGTTGAAGCCCATGAAAAATTTGATGGTGATACAGAAAAAGCATCGCTTTATCGTGTATTACTGCATGATTGGCAAATGGTCACACGCTTTAGCTTTAAAAATCGCTACGTAATGATGATCTATATGTTGTTTAGTGCTACCGTCGTCTTAATGACAGCAACGGATTCTTTAGAGGCAGCTTTTGCAACACAAGTACTAGCTTTATCAGAGGGGCAATATGGAATGTTAGTCAGTCTCGCAGGAGTAGGTGTTTTAATTGGCTCTTTAACCAATTCAGCTTTTGTTGAAAAAATTCCTACTGCATGGCTGATCGGTATGGGGGCTCTTATAACAGCATTAGGCTATTTAGTGTTTACTTCATCCTTTACTTTTCTTATTGCAGCTTTGGGATGCTTTCTATTGTCATTTGCAACGGCTTTTGCGAATACAGGGTTTTATACATTTTATCAAAATAACATTCCTTCTAAGATCATGGGCCGAATTGGAAGTATTTATGGATTCTTTGAAGCTCTTTTTATTATTATATTTACTGCTATATTTGGTTTAGTTGCTGAATGGATGACAATCCGTGTAGTTGTCGTTAGTGCTTCCTATATGATGTTGTTTATCGCCGTTATACTACTATTGTTAACGATACAACGTTCAAAAAGAAGCTACTATCAAGGTATTGTGAGTAGTAGGAAACAGTAATTCAAAAAGGAAGTAGATAAAAAAATTAACCATCTAATGTCGGCTTAATATTGACACTAGATGGTTATTAAAAAGTTTTTATATAAATCCTAATTCATGTGATAGCTGCTGTGCCGTTTTCATGACCTCTTGTGCTATACTCTCTAATTTTTCAGCATCTGTATCGTATTCAAAACACTCTGCACTAATTGCTGCAATAGGTTGTTTATTTGAATCAAAAATAGGTGCTGCTATTGATACTGTCCCCTTTGTTTTTTCCCCAAAGCTTATGGCAAAGCCTTTATCTCTCACACCATTCAGATTCTCAATCAATTCTTCTTTCTCCTGCTCCTTAAGCTGTTTTAAAAATTGCTGCTGTAGATCACTTTTAGAAAATGCAAGCAATACTTTATTAGGAGCTCCAATAGGATATGGAATTTTCTCGCCAATCATATCGATAATACGAACATTTTTAGGACTATCAATTCGATCAATAATAATGGATGCAAACTGTTTCGCAATACTTAAGTAGATAGTTTCACGAACATTATGGGCAAGGTTTTCTAAGAGAGGATGCGCTTTTTCCCTGATATCTGTTTCGTGATACATTTTCATGCCAAGCTGTAACCAAGTATAGCCAAGTCTAAATTCCTTTTTATTGTCATTCCTCTCTACTAAATCAAAGCTTTCTAATGTATATAATATTCTGTAAATTGTGCTAGTTGGTAATTCTGTTTCATTAAAAATTTCCTGCACAGAAAAAAAACGTTTTGGATGTCTTGCCAGCATATTTATGACTAACATTGCTCTTTCTATTGATTGAATCATTACATTTTCTCCCTTCCATTATCCTGTATTGACCTCTATTCTAATGCTTTTACAGATCCAAAATAGCTGTTAGGGGAATAATTAAGAAATTACAATACATGCCTTTGATGTACTTTAAAATAAAGCCCCTGCTTTTGAACGTAGTTTCATTTAATTTTAACTAATTTTTAAATATTTAAATAGATACTAGATGAAATATGTATATAGGAATCCACCTAATTAGTACGGAAAATTACAAGTATTCATAAAAATTAAAATTGACAATTTTATATTTTCCCTTTACGATAATTTATATTCCACTATGCAGATTAAATTTCGTATAGTGGAATATATAGTGATCAAAAATATCTTGCTTAATAATTAATATCTAAAAAATTCACAGTCTACTATAAAAGGAGCAATAAAATGAATACTTATATGTGGAATACACCTGAAAAACTACGTGCCCTACTATGTGAAATTGTTAGCTGGGAAAGCAGAACTTTAACAAAGGGAGAAAATGAATTCGCCTATAAATTAAAAGAAAAATTGTTAACGCTTCCATACTATAAAAAACATCCTGAGTTCATTGAGTTACACGATGCAGGACTTGGAAGAAATGCTGTTACGGCCTTATATAAGCATCCAACTGCAACTGAAACAGTTGTGTTAATAAGTCACTTTGATACAGTGCATACAGAGGAATACGGAGAGCTAGAGCCATTAGCTTTTTATCCAGAAGAATTAACTAAAAAGTTGATGGAACCTAAATATAAAAAAGATTTACCAGAGGCAGCTAGAATGGATTTGGAGTCAGGCAATTATTTGTTTGGACGCGGCACAATGGATATGAAAATGGGACTGGCATTACACATGCAGTTGGTTGAAAAAGCAAGCTTTGAGCAATGGCCCATTAATCTGATTTTGACAGCTGTTCCTGACGAGGAAGTCAACTCTGCTGGAATGAGAGCAGCAGTTGTAGAGCTTGTGAGAATACGAGAACAACATGGTTTAACTTATAAATTATTTTTAAATAGTGAACCGTCCTTTTCACAAGGGCCATCCGATACGAATGAATATATCTATTCAGGAACAATTGGTAAGATCATGCCAGCTGCACTGTTCTATGGTAAGGAAACCCATGTAGGTGAACCATTAAAAGGGATGACGGCTAACTTTATTGCTTCCTATATGACACAGCATATGGAGTGGAACCCACTTTTCCGTGAAACAGATTTGGGTGAAAGTACACCATTACCAGTCTCTTTACAATTAAAAGATTTGAAAATGGAGTATTCTACACAAACACCATACCGTGCGGCGGCACTTTACAATGTCTTTTTGCTAAAGCGTACAGCTGCGGAAGTCATGACTATTTTTGAGCAAGTAGCGTTACAGGCTATGGCTGCATGTAATGAGCAATATCAGCAAATTTGTACACGAGAAAAAGTTCAGGGTGTGGGCAACGTAAAGGTATTACGCTACGAAGCACTATTGGAGCACGCTACTCATAAATTAGGCGCTGAAGAAGTTCATGCCATTAAACAGCAAGTTCTGCAGCATAGTGAATGGGATGATCGTGAAAAATCGATTCGCATCGTGGATCAGCTCATGATTCGCTGTCAGGAATTAGCACCAGCGACGGTACTGTTATATGCACCACCCTACTACCCTGCCATTAATTCATCCAATCATCCATTAGTGATACAGTCGATTGAATTAATGAAAAAGACGGCACAAACTTTCGACGTTGAAGTGGAGCAAATTCACTATTTTAATGGTATTTGTGATTTAAGCTATGTGAACTATACAGATAATTCCAATGAGTGGCTAGCATTTGAACGGAACACACCAGTATGGGGGGATACGTATAGTATTCCATTTAAAGAAATGACAGCCCTACAAGGTCCTGTGTTAAATGTCGGTCCATTTGGCAAGGATGCACACCAAAAAACAGAAAGGTTGCATGTAGATAGTGCTTTTAAAGAAATGCCTATGATGATTGATACGTTAATTAAAAGTTTATTTTAAGAGGAACCTCATACAAAAATGGTTTCCACTTTCTCCAATTTGAATTGTTACCTATTTATCTGAGTAGAAATGAGGTTATTATATGGATTTTGCCACTTTAACAGGGAAAATAGCAGGAATCATCTGGAGTAATGCTTTAGTTTTTCTTTGTTTAGGAGCTGGCGTTTACTTCTCGCTTCTTATGAAGTTTCCCCAGCTACGTCTTTTTAAAGATATGATTACACAATTGTTTGATAGAAATAATTCAGCTAATGGCGTTTCATCTTTTCAAAGCTTTGCTATGGCATTAGGTGGACGTGTTGGTATTGGGAATATCGCAGGGGTAGCTACAGCTATTTATTTCGGAGGACCTGGAGCTATATTTTGGATGTGGGTCATTGCCTTTTTAGGAGCTGGAGCTGCCTATATTGAATCAGCTTTAGCACAAGTTTGGAAACAAGAAATTGCGGGAGAATATCGTGGAGGACCAGCCTACTATATCGAAAAGGGGCTAAAAAACAAGCCATTTGCTATACTTTTTGCCATCGCTACTATTTTAGCAACTGGTTTTACTGGCTCTGGTGTCCAAGCCTTTAATATTGCAGATTCTACAAAAAATGCATTCGGTATTTCACCAATAATCACTGGTATTATTGTTTCTGCAATATTTGGATTTGCTATTTTTGGCGGTATTAAAAGAGTTGGTAAAGTTGCTGAGTATGCTGTACCGTTTATGGCAACTGCTTATATCCTTCTTGCATTCGTCATTTTATTTATCAATATCAAAGAAGTACCTGCTATATTTGCTTTAATTTTTAGCTCTGCCTTTAATTTAAATGCTGCATTCGGGGCCGTGTTTGGGAATGCAATTATGTGGGGAGTAAAAAGAGGTGCTTATTCAAATGAGGCAGGTCAAGGTACAGGAGCACAAGCAGCCGGTACCGCAGAGGTATCTCATCCTGCCAAACAAGGGCTTGTTCAAGCATTCTCTGTCTATGTAGATACATTACTTGTTTGTACAGCAACAGCCATTATGATTATCTCCACAGGTAGTTACAATATTGCCCATCCTAACGGTGGATTTATAGTCGAGAATCTTCCAGGAGTTGAAGCTGGTACTGCTTTCGCTCAAGAGGCAATCAACTCATTTATCCCTGGCTTAGGAAGCCCGTTTGTAGCTATCGCTGTATTTTTCTTTGCGATTACTACTATGCTTGCTTTTGGGGTATATACGGAAAGTAATGTTGCTTACTTATTTAAAAACAATAAAAACTTTCCGACTATTGCAGTTGTTGTAAAAGTATTATTGGTTATTTCCATCTTTTTTGGAACTATTCGTTCATCCTCAACTGCTTGGAATCTTGCGGATATTGGTGTAGGTACTCTTGCTTGGTTAAACTTAATTGCTATTATCCTCTTAACAAAGCCAGGTATTGCTACGTTAAGAGATTATGAAGAACAAAAGAAGATGGGCCTTGATCCAGTCTTTATTCCAGAAAGATGCGGTATTAAAGATGCAGAATTATGGACTGAAATTACTGAAAAGAACTATCCAGATCAATTAGCTGCATTAAAAGAAAAAGTTGGCGATTTTAAATAATCAAATGAACCCTGTAGTAGACACTTTAGAAGGAGCTCTGCAGGGTACTTTCTTTTTTAAAATCTCCTTAAAAATTTTAGAGTGGTTTCAAGAGTTAAACATATCTTCATTTACGAAGTTTTATTATTTACTTTCGGTTGGAAAATGTTTCACTTGCTCTACTGCTTCTAATAATTTTTTTGTCACGATTTCGGACTCATCGATATGGCTTATTAGAACACGATTTGTTTCATCGAATAAGGCAGTTGTCGTCTTAAATTTATGCATAACATCTTCGTTTGATAGTTTTTGATCTTTAATGGAGCCTAGTAGCTCATTAATCCCAGTTTGAACATTGGTCATAATTTGTAGTAATTGATCAATTTTTACTGAGGTTTTAGTGCTTTTATCAATTCCTTCCGTTACTAGCTGCATATTATTTTTATTATCCTCGTAAGCAAGTCCAATTTGCTCCTCAATTTTCTTTGTTAAATTTGCAATATCCTCTGTGCTAGTCTTCGTGCTTTCAGCTAATTTGCGAACTTCCTCAGCAACAACTGAAAAGCCTTTACCATGCTCTCCTGCTCTTGCTGCCTCAATAGATGCATTCAGAGCTAGTAAATTGGTTTGATTTGAAATTTCCCCAATAACATTTACAATTTCTGCAATTTGTTTTGATCGCTCACTTAAATTAGTCATGCTTAAAGATGTTTTTTGAGATTGCTCTCCTAATGCATCAATAAGCTGTTCTACTTCATGGACAGCCTGCTTGCTTTCTACTGATAATGTCATCATTTGGTTGGAGGAAGAAATTAATAAATTACCCTTATCTAGTGCGTTTTCAGAAATTTTATTTGATTGAATTGTGCTAACCTCAACTTTATTAAATTCTCCAACAATATCAGTAACCATTTCTCCTAAAATGGCATGCTGATTATTTACCTTATTATGTTGTTCAATAGTTTCAATGATATCCTTATGTAATAGATTTAAAAATAGTTGAAATTCATTATCTTTTTTATCCAGCGTCTCATTCAATTCATCAATTTTCTTTTTAAATTGCTCAACATCCTCTTCTTTTGATCGAAATATCGTGAACATCGTCCTATCACCCCATGAAAAATTTCCTATCTCCTTGATTTTATCCATTTTCTTATGATTAATCAATGATATCCCAGTATTTTACACATAAAAAAAATCCCCTTAAACACAAATTGCATTTAAGGAGATTCCTTATTTTAATATGCTAAACCGAATAAAGCTTTAATATGAGTTAAATAACGAATGTTAGAAGCTTCTTTCATTAATGTTGCTGGAAGACCTTTAAGCTCTGTGTTGCTAGCACCAATCGTCGCAACAGCATCTTTACGACCTAAGCTTGCAAGTGTACCAGAGTTTACAGCAGAGAATGATTTCATTTCTTGGTTTTTGTATTGTGCGAATACGTTGTAGCCAGCACATTCACCCATTTGCCATGCAACTTGAGCAGTTGGAGCGTACAGTGGACGACCACCATCAGCTGGTAATGCAACAGATGCGTCACCAATAACAAATACATCTTCGTGAGATGTAGATTGTAAGAATTCATTGATTGTTGCTTTACCGCGATCTGCTGCAAGACCTGATTCGCCTACGATTGGAAGTGGTGCTACCCCACCAGTCCAAACAAGCGTGTTTGCAACGATTGGTTCACGGTCTTTAAGAGAAATAACATTACCATCTACACCTGTTACAGGCGTACCTGTAATAAATTCTACTCCGCGTTTTGTTAAGCTTTCAGTAGCGCGTTGGATAAGTGTATCTGGAAGTACTGGTAAGATTTTTGGACCAGCTTCAACAAGTTTAATTTTAAGATCAGCAAAGTTAACACCGTGTTTGGCAGCGATTTTCGGGAAGTTGTCCACGATTTCACCAACAAGTTCAACACCTGTTAAACCGCCTCCACCGATAACGATTGTTGCATCTGCTTCATCTTTAGATTGTGCATATGCTTTAATACGGTCTTCAATATGTCTGTTAATTTTATTGGCATCATTTACAGATTTAAGTACCATTGAGTTTTCTTCTAATCCAGGGATACCGAAGAATCCAGTTTGGCTACCTAAAGATACCACAAGTGTATCGTAAGTTAATGTATAGCCTGTATCTAGGTCTACTTTTTTAGTGTCTACATTGAATTTTGTTACTTTCGCAATTTGTAGATCAATGTCTAACCCTTTAAAGATTTTTTTAAGTGGTAATGCAACAGCACCTTCAGCAATTGTACCACCAGCTAAACGGTGAAGTTCAGTGATGATTTGGTGTGTTGGGAATTGGTTTACTACAGTAATTTTAGCTTCATCAGCTGATAGATACTTACGTGCTGTTAATGCAGTTAGAACGCCAGCGTAACCAGCACCTAAGATGACGATTTCTTTTGACATGATTAATTAATCCTCCGTCCTTACGAATTGAATTTACCTTGAGTCTTATTTAGCTTTGCGTTCTGAGCTTACTTGTAAGAAAGCATTAACAAAACGGAAAACATTTTGAACTTGAGGGTCTTTTAACATTTTCACAAGACCGAATAAACCAATTACTTCATGGCTTTCAGATGCACGGTCTTTTGCTTCAATTGCAGTTGCTGCAAGGTTTTTTGCAGAGCCTACTACAGGACCAGCCATTTCTGTTACTGCTCCCACTGTATCGTTTTTAAGCACTTCGTCTGTTGCAACAGCTTGAGCAAACTCGTATGATTTCGTTAATAATGTCATCATTTCAGTTAACTTTGGTAATTGCTCAACTAAAGTTGTAAGAGATTCTTGAACTTCAGGCTTTAATAATTGATCTAGGACATCTAATTGTTCTTTACTCACAGTTACTTGCTCAGCCTGTGTTTGGTTATTCGTTTCTGACATGTTGAACTCTCCTTTGCCATCACTAATACTTTTTTTTATTACTTACATGTAAAAAAGACCATTAAGGTAAAACTTAACAGTCGTTACAGCGTATATCTTCCACATTCACCAGTCACAAGGGCTGGATAGCAATTCGTATGACTTGTTATTACAGTGTTAACTTCAATCCGCAAAAAGCGCATCATAATTCCATCCTTATCTTATCTTGGTGACATTACAACCTTCATTATAAGACTGTTTGTCCATTATTTCAATGAGCTAAATCACAATTTCGACAATCTTTTCAAAATTCATTGTTTTGGTCAACTATTAACTGTTTAACTATAATAAATTTGGCTCTTCACCATAACTTATGGTTGACTTCCGCTCCGCCAGTGTGCTTTCCAGGGGGCGTCCGATGAGCCGCTTCACTGCTCGCTCCAGGGTCTCATCCAGGACGCTTAATCCCCTAGGAGTCACACTGGCTCCGCTCCAGTCAATTACTATTACAATTAAAAATGTCAACCACATCTTTTGATGATGACCCATAAATTTTCCAAATTAGCAAAATTAAGAATCGTCGTTTTTTGTCGTTCATCCTTTTGTCCCCCACTTTTTGGAAGCAGATAAACAGCGACTTGATGTTCCTTATTAAGGTCATCATTCGCCTATTGGGGTCTTGCTCTGCGTGAAAGCGAAACGTTAGCGACAAAGCGATAGTCTGGAACGAAAATCTCTTTCATTTTGACTTTTGATTTTTTAGGACATTACCGGATAATACCTTTCGAAAGGAGTTTAAAGGGGCTTATTCATTATTATGAACAGATTGCCAAAAGAAAGTGGTCACTTCTTTAGCAGTTTCTTGTACTGTGTTAAACAATCGCTTTCCTTCCCCATCTTTGAAATATCCAATGGACATCATCGCCATAAACGTATGTGCAAAGAAGGTAGCATTTCCTTTACGTATTGTCCCCTTCTCCATCTCTAGCTGCATGGCTTGTTCAATTGTTTGATATATTTTATTTTCTGAGATATGTACTTCCTTTAACTGAGATTCCGATAAATTAATGGATGCCTCTCTCATAAAGTTTTTCATATCAATATCTACAGTAGCAGATAAGTGAACTTCAACAAGTTGTTCTAGTCGTTCTTTAAAGAGGCTTGGCTGCTCTAAAATATGTAGAATAGCTAGTCTAATCCTATCCATCATTGCAATTAATGCAGATGTATATAGATCGCCTTTAGTTGGGTAATAATAATAGACTGTTGCCTTTGTCACGTTACAAGCTTTTGCTACATCATCCATCGAAATATTTTTGTAGCCCTCTTTTATAAAAAGTCTTGTGGCCGTTTCAAGGACAATATCTTTTGTTGGTTTTGCATTTTCATTATGGCGAGGTCTTCCGAGAACACGCGGCGATTGTTTCATCATATCGCCTCCTTTTAAAGCATTATTTTTAAACATAGTATAACATATTAGTATTTCGTAATTGATTAATTAACCTACTAGTATATATAATTAATAATACTCATATGGAATGGAGGTCTTCTTGTGAAAAAACATCCACTCGAGCAATGGGGCTCGATGGTAGCAAGTAAAAAGGGACGCATTTTAACTCTTGTCTTTTGGGTTTTACTTGTTACTGCACTATCCTTTGCTTGGCCACAAATCAATAGCATTGAAAGTGAATCAGGTAAAAATCTACCTAGTACAGAAATGTCAGAACAAGCCGCTGCTATTATTGCAGAACAATTTCCTAATGAAGCAGGTACACCTTTATTACTTGTTTGGCACCGAGAAAATGGTCTAACTACTGATGATTTTGGTGTTATCCAAAAGATTTATGGAGAGCTAACAGATAAACCTTTAGCTCACCAAACACTGATTCCACCTTATGATCAAATGCCTACACAAGCCATTGCTGCATCCGCATCTGAAAACAGCACAACCATTGTTACTCCTGTTTTCTTTGAGAAAGGGCTAGCAACTGATGTTTTGCAAGAGAGTTTAAATGCATTAACGAAAACAATGGATGAATATAATGTCCAATCAACAAAGGACTTGGCCAGTGATGCACTTCATGTCCGTTATTCTGGACCAGTTGGCATTGCAACAGACGCCGTCAGCCTTTTCTCAAAAGCTGATACAAAATTATTAATGGCGACTGTACTCCTTGTTTTAGTGCTATTAATTATTATTTACCGTTCACCACTATTAGCTGTTATTCCTTTAATCGTCGTTGGTCTTGCTTATGGTGTCATCAGTCCGACACTGGGCTTCTTTGCTGATCAGGGATGGATTGCTAAGGATTCGCAGGCTGTTTCTATTATGACCGTATTACTCTTTGGTGCAGGTACAGACTATTGTCTATTTTTAATCTCAAAGTACCGCGAAATTCTCTTTGAGGTTGAGGATAAATCAACTGCTATGAAGCTTGCTGTAAGGGAATCTGGCGGCGCAATCTTGATGAGTGCCTTAACTGTTGTGATTGGACTAGCTACTCTTAGTCTTGCCCATTACGGTGCATTTCAACGCTTTGCAGTTCCATTTAGCTTTGGCATACTTGTAATGGGAATTGCGGCACTTGTTGTCCTACCAGCAATTCTTGTCTTAATCGGTCGCGTAGCATTCTTCCCATTCGTACCTAGAACAGAGGACATGGCTCAAAGGAAAGGCAAAAAACAAAACAAGCCTTCCCATAAAACAAGTCATAAAATCGGGCATTTCGTGACACATAAACCATGGATTGTGATTGTAGCAACTTTATTATTATTAGGTGGTTTAACCGTATTTGTGCCACGCATTCAATATACATTTGATTTATTATCTTCCTTCCCAGAGGATATGCCGTCACGTGAAGGCTTTACTTTAATAGAAGAAAATTTCTCCCCTGGTGAATTAGCACCTATACAGCTAGTCATTGACACTAACGGAAAAGATATTAACTTACAACAGCAATTAGCATCTATCTCTTATATTGATAGTGTTTCAAATGTTCAAATTGGAGAAAAGAATAATCATATACAATTGTATGAACTGACTTTAAATTTAAACCCTTATGCTAAGGAGGCATTAGCACATATTCCAGAGCTGAAAGCAGAAGTTGGAAAAATGCTTGAAACTGAAGGCATTAAGGAGGCAGATCAGCATCTATGGATTGGCGGCGAGACAGCTAGTCAATATAATACGCAGCAAATTACTGTAAGGGATGAAACAGTTATTATGCCAACGATGATTGCCTTGATTGCTCTATTATTATTTATCTATCTTCGTTCCCTTACAGCGACAGTTTATTTATTAGCCACTGTTATTATTTCCTATTTCGGTGCACTTGGGGCTGGCTGGCTTATTTTACATCATGTTATGGGGGCTGAAGCCATTTCAGGAGCTATTCCACTATATGCCTTTGTCTTTTTAGTAGCACTTGGAGAAGATTATAATATCTTTATGATTTCAGAGATATGGAAAAAACGTAAGACTTCAGATCATTTAACTGCAGTAGAAGAGGGTGTTGTTAGAACAGGCAGTGTCATTACATCTGCTGGGCTAATCTTAGCCGGAACATTTGCAGTACTTGCAACATTACCAATTCAAGTATTAGTGCAGTTTGGTGTTGTTACAGCAATTGGCGTACTTCTAGATACATTCATTGTGCGTCCTTTACTAGTTCCAGCGATCACTACCGTTCTGGGTAAATATGCTTTTTGGCCAGGGGCATTATTTAAAAAAGATATTTAATATCAACCCGTTTTGTATTCACTATTGTGTCTACAAAAACGGGTTATTTTTATTCCTACTACAAAGAAAAAACCTGCCAGTATAGAATTTTTTCTGGCAGGTTATAAATTATTTAGTTGGTTTTTTCAAATCCATATGTGCAGCTGTACTTTCAATTTTTACACGTTTTAAGAAGAATGCAAGGACAAAGGCAATTACTGTAACACAAGCTGCTATAAAGAATGAGTGTGTAATCCCATCCAATAAGGCATTTTGCATAATTTGGTCCTGCATTTGCTGCATTTGTTCAGGTGTTGGAGCTACTCCTGATTGCGCTGCATTCGCTTTAGCTTCTGCAATTAAATCCTGGGTTGTAGCTTTTGTACGGTTATTCATAAACGTAACCATTACAGCACTACCAATTGCTCCTGCCACTTGCTGTACAGTATTATTAATGGCTGTACCATGGGGGTTCATCATTTGTGGTAATTGATTTAAACCATTTGTCATAATTGGCATCATAACCATTGACATACCGAACATACGAATTGTGTACATAGACACGATAAATGTATAGCTTGAATCTAATTCTAATTTTGTTAACCCGAATGTTGCAGCTGTTGTAATAGCTAACCCGATAATTGCTAGGATACGCGGTCCGAATTTATCAAAAAGTTTCCCTGTAATCGGCGACATAATCCCCATTACAAGTGCTCCTGGAAGCATCATTAGGCCTGCTTTAAATGGATCAATTCCACGAATCGATTGTACATAAGCAGGAGTTAAAATCATACCAGAGAACATAGCCATTGACACGATAATTGAGATAGCTGAACCCAATGCAAACATTGGATATTTATAAATACGTAAATTTAGCAAAGGTTGATCCATGCGTAGCTGTTTAAAGATAAATATTAGTAAAGCAATAGATCCAACTGAAATTGGGCCATATACCCAAGGACTTGACCAGCCCTTATCCCCTGCAGTACTGAAACCATATAAAATACCACCGAATGCGATTGTTGATAATAGGACTGAAAGTAGATCTAAATGAACCTTACGTGTCTCCATCACGTTCTCTAATTTCCAAATACCAAACAACAAACTAATAACAGCAAACGGAATAATCATTTGGAATAGCATTCGCCAATCATGGTGCTCAACAATATATCCTGATAATGTAGGACCTATTGCTGGCGCAGAAATCATTACTAGACCGAAGATTCCCATTGCTGCACCGCGTTTTTCTTTCGGAAAACTAATCAGCATTACATTCATTAAAAGCGGGGACATACTTGAAGCACCAGCTGCTTGCACCATACGACCTGCTAATAATATTTCGAAGTTAGGTGCAAAGCCAGCCATAATTGTACCAATTGTAAAGACTGACATCGCTGCAATAAACAAATGTCTATTTTTAAAGCGTGTAACGAAGAACGCTGAAGCTGGCACTAGAATACCACTTACTAGCATATAACCTGTTGCGAGCCATTGTACCTTTGAATACGTTATACCAAAATCATTCATGATTGTTGGTAAAGCAACATTTAACAATGTGTTATTTAGAAAAGCAACAAATGCCCCCACAAATAAAATCGAAATCATTCCATATGGGGGCTTTTTCATTGTTTGCTCACTTTCCATATAAATCCCTCAATTCTTTCTTGTTTTTCGATAAAACTTATTTTATACTCGCAGTCTACTTTTTTCAAGAATTAAGTCTATAAAAATTTTAAACGTTGATAAATAAGCATTTTAGCTATAGAATAAGAGTATAATATTGATAAAAAGGTGAGGTTATGAATAAAAGAAAAAGACAAATTATTTCTGCAGCTAGAGACTTATTTATTGAAAAAGGATTCGTTGATACATCCATTAACGACATCATCGGTGCAGCTAAAATTTCAAAGGGCACTTTTTATAATCATTTTGCTTCTAAAAATGAATGCTTAATTGCCATATTGGATGAGGGGCGTGAGGAAGCTAGTAATCGTCGTCATGAGCTTCTATACGGGAAAGATCCTACCGATCTAGAAGTCTTAACTCAGCAAGTAGCAGTACTTATGTATGTCAATCGTGAGCATAATTTAATCCAAATCTTTGAGTCTATATTCCATTCTCGGGATAATGAACTTAAAAAAATCATTATAAATTATCACTTACAAGAGCTGGAGTGGCTTGCAAATCGACTTGTTCAAGTATTTGGAGAAGAAATTAGTCCAATAAGCTATGAATGTGCCGTGCAAACACTTGGTATGATTAACCTGACATTGCGAGCTGTTTTAATTGCTGATTATAAATATATAAATCGCGAGGCCATTGTACGTGTAGCATTACGCAATATTAGCGTAATTATACCTGCTATGCTTGAATCAAAAGAAATCATTGTCAGTGTTGAAATGATTAACACCATCCAAAATGTTGTGAATTATAAAGCAGTTAATAAAGACACAGTTATTGAGCAATTAAGAGGCTTTAAAAAGGGTTTATCTAAGAATGAAACAGTGGAAGGCTTAGAATACGTGGAATTTTTATTAGAGGAACTACAGCGTGAAAAACCAAAGCTTTTTATCATTGAATCACTTCTTACACCTTTCCGTAAAGCTTTCGTTGGAACGGAGCACGTAGCAGAAGCACGCGATATTGCCAATAGCCTTTGGCGATATGTAAAAGTTGAGCAGCCATCTGAGAGATGCAAAAAATAAAGCAAAGGGTAGTACAAAGTGAATCATCACCTGTACTACCCTTCTTTATAATGATTGACATTGAAATGTTAAAACAAAAACTGTGCCATCCGAGTCTGTTCGAACGCTGATCGATCCATTATGCAGATCAATTAATTGTTTCGTAATAGCTAGTCCCAATCCTGTACCAGTAGTATCATCCGTAGTATTAGTACCTCTATAATATCGTTCAAATAAATTATCTAACTCTTCCTGTGGTATGCCAGGTCCTTGATCAGTGATTGTCATTACTACAGATTTATTGATTTGCTGTGCATCTACCATTACTTTGGTGCCTTTAGGTGTATATTTTTTCGCATTGGTAATCAAATTATCTAAAATTCGTTTTAACAAAAGCTCATCAGCTTCCAACATAACATCTCCATATACATTTACAGATACTTGCTCATCCACGAACTTTGGTAGCCACGAAGCAAGTGGTATCAATACTTTTTCAAGTTGAATGGCTTTATTTTTTAATTGATACGTATAGGTTAAATCCTGAATAAGTGCATCCATATACGTTGCTTTTTCCTGCATTGTACTTGCAAAAATACGCATTTCCTCCATTGACCAATTATAGTCTTCTGAAGCAAGCATAGTGGAGTAGCCATAAATTGAGCTAAGAGGTGTTTTTAAATCATGTGATAGCCCTGTAATCCACTCTTCGCGTAATTGCTCTGCTTGTTTAATTTGCCGTTCATTAAAAGAAAGTCGTTCTGATAAATGGTTGAGAGATTCATCCACAGGTTGAAATAATTTAAATTTCTTTTTTAGCTTCCCTGTCTTCTGATGATGAATATTCTTGTCACTTACCTCACTATAATCAAACTGAGTAAGTCGGTCGATTCGAGATAATACATAAACAAGTGGTCGTACAAATTGACGAGAAATGCTTATCGATAAAAATATTACACCAATTAACAAGATAATGTGCCCTCCAAAAAAGGTGGAGATAAATAACAGCATTGCTTTATTAAATGGCTCCTCAAATGGCTTATACGATGGATTTGGCATGCGCACAACCAGTGTTGAACCATTTTCTAAAGCTGCACTCTGTATTAACTCAGCATGCTCAAAAATATCGTATTTTTCTTCTAGCAACTGTGGCTTATGGAGTTTTTTATAACGCTCTCCAATGACTTCTACACGGTCCCATTGCTCATTATAGATTTCAATAGATGCCTTTTTATCCTGAATACGTTGAAGTAGCTCTGACGGTATCTCTCCTTTTTCTTCCCAACCTTGAAGTGAATCCTCAATAATTGACTGAACAGGTGATATTGGCAGAAATAATAAATAATAGCCAGGAATCTCCCATGTATGCATACCTAGTCTCTTAAGATTCAATACCTCACTATCCGTCATTCCACATAGCTCACATATGTCTCCTGTGTAATCAACAATGTTCATGGATTGATCAAATAAGTATAATTGTCCTGCATTCTCATTCGCTCTCTTCACTAAATAATCAGCAATTTTAATAGATGCTCCCTTTTCTACAACAGCATCATCTTTAATTTCGTAGGAGGTCATTACATGAATATTATCGCCCACTCGTTTATTGATAAAGATCCCGAAGGACACCAAACTAATGACAAAGCCTGAGATAATTAACAAATAAAAAACAATGAAATAAGATACAAAGCGAAGTGTTAATTTTCTGGCTGGCTTCATGAAAGAGCATCTCCGACAAGTTTATAACCAATGCCTCTTACAGTTATAATGCAAGTTGGTTTACCTGGATTCTTTTCTATTTTTTCTCGCAGTTTTCGAATATGCACCATTACAGTATTATCATCAAATAAGCAATCGCCCCATACACGCTCATAAATTTGCTCCTTAGATAATACCTGCCCAGTATTTTCACATAAATATTTTAATAAATGAAATAAACGCCCACTAATAATTTCCTTTGTCCCATCTACGATTATCTCTGCTGCATCGATATTAAATGTAAATCGACTACATACAAAAAGATGGTTTTGTGATACATCCTTCTTTTTAAGATAGCGTCCAAGCTGTACCTTCACCCTCGCTACCAGCTCAAGTGGATTAAATGGCTTTGTAATATAATCATCTGCTCCATTCATAAACCCCCGAAGCTTATCAGCATCACTACCCTTGGCAGTTAAAAAGAATACAGGCGCATCGCTACGCTCACGAATTAAATTCGCCATTTCTATCCCATTTCCATCTGGTAGCATTATATCTAATAAATAAAAATCAAAGGCTTTCATCTCTAAGTTCTTTTTCGCTTCTTCTACAGTGCTACATAATGTAATGTTTGAAAATCCATCTTTCCCCAATATAATTTCAATCATTTCCGCAATAGCACGTTCATCCTCTAACACTAAAATTGATGCATCTTGCATTCTACCACCTACTTTTAAGATTACTTTAAGGCTGTCATTATTTAGCCATAAGCTTTACTAAGTACACTATGTATAAGATAACCAATTAAGGAGATAAAACGCAATGACAACAAACCGTGTAACCTTCATTGATACAATGCGTGGCTTTAGTTTATTTGGCATCTTAATGGCGAATTTACTGATTTTCCAATTTGGCATGTATGGTAAAGATGAGCTTCAACATCTTTCAAACATCGATAATGGTGCTTTATATTTCGTTAAAATCTTCATCGAAGGATCATTCATGCCTATTTTTACAATTTTATTTGGCTTCTCTCTTATTAAAATGATTGAATCCATTCGTAAAAGAAAAAATAAAAGTCGCTGGTCCATTTTACGTCGTGCCACTGGGCTTATTGCACTTGGCTGGCTTCATTCAACATTGTTATGGGAAGGAGATATACTTTTATCCTATGGCTGTATGACTCTATTTTTACTCCCTTTTATTAACCGTAAGCCAAAAACGCTTTTTATTTGGGCTGGGATTCTTTTTGTACTGACAACCGCTTTAACATTCGGTCACATGGATCCAACTAAAAAGGAACAAAAAGAATTAGAGACTTACATCGAGCAAGCCGATCATGTGTATGCAAATGGAAGTTATTTAGATATTTATGATTTCCGAGCAAATACTTTACCTCCTGGAATGGATGATCCTTCCTATATTTTCATCATCATTATATTTGCACCTATCTTCTATGCTCCTTTGTTCCTACTTGGTATGGGATTCGCTAAAAAGCAAGCATTTGTGAATATGGAGGACGAGAAAAAATGGTATAAACTAGGTGCATTACTTGTTCCGATTGGACTAGCTTGTAAAAGTTTTAGTTATATTGAAAATAATTTCTCGAATCTTTTAGCTATGGGAGGCTCACAGCTTTTAGCAATTGGCTATGTCTGCCTAGCAGCACTATTATTTAAATCACGTCCTGTTCAATTGCTCTCCCCTGCCTTTGAAAGTGTTGGTAAATTATCACTTACTAATTATCTTATGCAAACCATTATTTGTACAACAATCTTTTACGGATATGGTCTAGGATTATATAGCAAGTTGGGCGTTCTTGGCGGCATTGTATTCGGGATTATAGTTTATAGCTTGCAATGCGCGTTTAGCATTGCCTATTTAAAGAAATTTAAGCGCGGACCATTCGAAGCTGTACTCCGAGCATGGACAAATTGGTCATGGAATGGACAGATTAAAAAGAAAGGACAGGTAACCCATGAATAGTGACACCAAAGAGGACTTTACAGACACATGGTGGTTTTTAGGCATCTGTGCTGTTGTAGCTGTAGTCCTAACACTATTTGCATTTTAACTTTTTATAACGACTGTAAAGCATAAAGGAATTCGTCTTCTATTGCCTCCTACTGTATACTATTACTACTATACAGATTAGGGGGCATTTTATTGTTACAACGACTCATTATCACTGGCTATAAGCCTCATGAACTCGGAATTTTCAATGACAAGCATCCAGGTATAGCCATTATTAAAAAAGCGCTTGAAACCCGTCTACGTATACTAATGGATGAAGGATTAGAGTGGATTATCATTAGTGGACAGCCCGGTGTAGAAACTTGGGGAGCTGAAATTGTCTTGCTATTAAAAAAAGAATTCCCTCATTTAAAATATGCTGTTATTACTCCCTTCCTTGAGCAGGAGAAAAATTGGCAGGACCATAAAAAGGAAAAATATCAAGCCTTACTAGGTCAAGCAGATTTTGTGACGAGTGTTACGAAAAAGCCATATGAGGCTCCCTGGCAATTTATCGAGAAGGATAAATTTATCATTCAAAACACAGATGGTCTGCTCCTTGTTTATGATGAAGAAAACGAGGGCTCCCCAAAATATATGAAGCGTCTAGCAGAAAAATATATGGACACTCACGACTACACACTTATAACAATTAATGCCTACGACTTACAGGTAATAGCTGAGGAAATAGCGCAGCAAGATTGGTAGAAAAATATTGATATAATTTTCTGACAATTATATACTTAATTATAAGGTTAACTCATTAAAATAACCATCTTTGAATTTCATCTAGTCATGTTGCTAATATCCTAAAAGGAGCTGTTGACATTTGAATAAAAAAATCGAAATGATTCTTGAGCCTTCCCCAGTCAATGTTTCCCATGATACGTATCGCAGAGAATGCAAATATACGCGCGGAATTCATATTGAAGAGCAAGAGTTTAAAGCTATTTTGGATACAATGTGCCACGATTCACGCTTGTATTTTGATTTTCATAATCCACGCAAGGAAATTATAAAGGGAACATATTTAAATGGTCACTCCGGGTTAGCACGCAATATATACGATTATTATAAAACCAATTATGCCATTGAACTTAGCGAACTAATTAATGGTAAGGATTTTTATGTCAAAATAATTTAAATGCCCAATTATTAAAAACAATGGCTATTCACAAGCAGTTAAAAAGGAGCTACTCTCAATAGAGAATAGCTCCTTCTTAATTTTTTATAGGTCTGATACTTGGGCACCTAATTCTTTATTATTGTACATGTCTGTGTCCAATTCTTTGGTTACACGTGCAGTTGTTACACCCGCTGTCATAGAACCACTTACATTTAGTGCCGTACGACCCATGTCGATTAATGGCTCAACAGAGATTAAAATACCTGCAAGCGCAACTGGTAAATCAAGAGCTGATAAGACTAGAATTGCTGCAAATGTTGCACCTCCACCAACACCAGCTACACCAAATGAACTAATTGCCACTACTGCAATCACAGTAATGATGAACACTGGATCAAGTGGATTAATGCCAACAGTAGGCGCAATCATGATGGCTAACATCGCAGGATAGACACCGGCACAACCATTTTGACCAATCGATAAACCAAATGAACCTGAGAAGTTCGCAATTCCCTCTGGTACACCTAGACGGCCAGTTTGCGTTTTAATGTTCATTGGCAAAGTACCAGCACTTGAACGTGATGTAAATGCAAATAATAGTGTTTCTGCAGATTTTTTCAAATACGTAAATGGATTTAAACCACTTAAAGTTAAGATTAATAAGTGTACTATTAACACAATAAATAGTGCTGCATAGGATGCAATGACAAATTTACCTAAATTATAAATTGCCCCAAAATCAGATGTTGCTACTGTACGTGCCATAATGGCAAGGATACCGTATGGTGTTAAACGTAAAACGATTGTTACAACACCCATTACTAATGCATAGATGGCATCTAGACCCTTCTTAATCGTTGCACCCATCGCTTCATCCTTACGTGCTACACGTAAATAGGCAAAGCCTAGGAATGCTGAAAAAATTACGACAGCAATCGTAGATGTTGAACGAGCTCCCGTTAAATCAAGGAATGGGTTTGCTGGGAACAGCTCAATAATTTGCGTTGGTAAATCTGGTGCAGCTAATCCGGAAGTTTTTTCTTCGATATATGCACCACGCTCAGTTTCTGCATCACCTTGCATAATTTGTGATGCATCTAAATCAAATACAGTTGCTGATAAAATACCTACTGCTGCTGATACAGCCGTCGTACCAATTAAAATGGCTAAAATGAGTGCAGCCATTTTACCAAAATTTTTACCCACCTTCATTTTTGTAAAGGCGATTAAAATTGAAATAAACACTAATGGCATAGCAACCATTTGTAGTAATTTCACATAACCCGTACCGATAATATTGTACCAAGAAGTCGTTTTAGCCAATACCTCAGAATCGATACCATAAATTAAGTGAAGTCCAAGACCAAGTGCAATTCCTAGACCTAAACCTGTAAAAACACGATTTGAAAACTTAACGTGTTTTTTGTTCATAAAATATAAAATTCCAACGAACACGAGCAAAACGGCTACGTTAAGAATTATTTGTAATGTAGACAATGGAAATCCTCCTAAGATGCTTAATTAAGATGTAAATCGAATTATATACCCATAATCCCTATAATTCAAGTATGTTTTATTAAGATTAATAATTTCCTAAAATGAAAGTGATTCCTTGTCTTTGATTATGCCCCAAACACGAAATATAATAAATTTAGTTTAACGTTAAATCTTTTTACTTTGAGAAAGAAGTTCTTTATATAGAAAATACAAGATAAAGTAGTGATTATGACTGGTAATGGTGTAGTAATAGGAAAGAAATATAAAATGTAATACATTCAATTTGAATTGAACAAAATAAATGTTGTTTTTACAGAAAGTCCTTCATGGCCAAATTCTTTATAATTACGAACCCAGCTTCGCACAGACAGAGCTATCCGATAGATCATATTTTTGAGTAAGTAAGTGGTATCCTAGATTACCCTCTAAATACTCTTTTATCATCTTTAATTTCTTCGCTATATTTTGCCATACAAAAACACTCCAAAAGTTAGTTTGTTAGCTCTAACTTTTGGAGTGCAGACCCATTAATGAATGAGGTAGGGTTCTTTTTTGTATTCATTAATTAAATAACAGCTTCCTGAAATCTTTTTGCATTGTTTTTTTACACGCGTCACAGCATCTGACAATTGCTCGACAGAGGTGAATTGTTGATTTTGATTGGTAATCACCGCGATTGATAGAGATGTACATCTAAAGGGCTCTAGCTTCCCCATTCTATTATGAAATTGTAATGAAGCTAAATCCTCTGGGTTATAAAAGTCTAGAATTTGAGCATCGAACTCATTTATAATTTTTTCGCAAATAGGAAGGGTATCAAAATGAGGGAGAATTGCGACAAAATCATCTCCTCCAATATGCCCTAAAAAATCTTCTACACCAACGATATTTCTTTTCAAAATATCTGTTAAATATAGTAGGATTTTATCTCCTTTATTAAAACCGTACGTGTCATTATAGGTTTTAAAATGGTCTAAATCGAAATAGATTAAGCTATACTGTGGTAATAACAACGCTTCTTCTAGTTTTTCATCAATCAATTTATTACCTGGAAGGCTACTTAATGGATTTAAGAAGCTTGCAATAGCTACTTGGGTATCTACAAGCTTTAGTAATAGTTCGCGAATGCTAACTACCCCAACATATATACCATTTCGTGTAACTATAACATCATCATATAAATCTTCTGGAGGTCTACTCATTGCAACTGTGCTAACTTCAGTAATAGGTGCATGATGTTCTACCATTAAAGGATTGTCCTTAATAACAAGCTGGTTTTGACGTCCCATAAATAAATTATAGCCATAACGTGTACCAATTTTTTGATAGAAATGTGTGCGTGTAATATGCCCAATTGGTCTCTCATCTCTGACAACAACAACACTGCGCAACGATAGATTATTAGTAAACAGTAAATCCACCTCTCTGTTTTTCACAAATTCATCAATACAAGGAACCGTTTCAATGACTTCCCCTATCTTCATGGTCACCCATCCTTATTTCCCCCAAATGTATTTCCTTTGCGGGCTTTCCTATCGCATATCCTTGGGCATAATGAATACCTATTTTATGCAAATATTCAAGCTCCTCTTGCCGCTCTATACCCTCTGCAATAATTTTTGTTTCTACCTGCTCTGCATATCCCATCAACAATGTCACAAGCTGTTGCTGTTCACTATTTTGATCGATAAATTGAATTAAAGAGCGGTCTAGCTTAATAAATTCGGGCTTTAAATAAATAAGTGTTTTTAGGCTGTTATAGCCTGAACCCATATCATCCACTGCAATTCTATAGCCCTGTGATCGATAATGTGATAACACACGTTCAAACTCTACAAAATCTACCACTGCACTACGCTCTGTAAGCTCAAATACAACCTGCTGCGGTTTAATTCCCAACTCCTTTAACAATTGCAAGGTTTCACCACTATGATATTTCTTATCTAGTAGTACATTCGGATGTATATTTAGAAAAACTAAAAAATCTCTATTTATCAAATCTTCGGGTAATCTCTCTTTAAAACGCTGCAATGAAAGGTTACGACAAAAGCATTCAAATAAAAAAACACAGTCAGTCTGTCCAACGAATTCATAAAACTGATCGACATTTGAAAACAGTTGAGAAGGCTCTGGACGATTTAGCGCTTCAAACCCTAAAGTCTGCATAGTCTGAATATCAACAATTGGTTGAAAATAAGTATGTAAAGCATTTTCTTGAATAATTTGCTTTAATATCTTTAAACGTTTTATAAACAATGTATTGTTTTGATGCTGCTCGTATAGATGCTTCAAATAAGAAAATACATTATTATTTTTTATGCTTTGTCTCACAACAGACTCCATTCTTGCACCTCTTAAATTGGTTATTATGATCTATTGTACCCCTTTATTGTAAATGTACTGTGAAGAGGATGTAAAAAGAGGTAGCCCAAGACTAGATTTCTATCAAACAAACTCATTGCTCTCTTAAAAGTAAGCTTTTTTAATTATTTTTAACCATAGTACATTTTTAGCAATATACAAACTATTCAAATATAATTTTGATATATTTCATAATTAGTGTATGCTTGTAATAATAGTATTTTATTAACTTTTATAAAAATTTGTTCTTAGTAGGGAAACCTATTTAGATAAAAACTTTTTTTCCAAGGGAGGATCCTGTTAATGAGCTTGTCTATTCAACAAATATTGGAGAACAAAGGAATTACACCAAAATCTGAACACCTTGAACAATTAAAAATACGGTGGGAAGGCATGCAGTCGCTTCGAGGTAATTTAGAGGGAATCGCTATCGATGACGCTGATATTGCTATCCGTAATCTCCCTGGAGGTGATCATATTGACAACTGATTTACATTTAAAGTCTGTTGAAGAGCTGGCACCTTTACTGGAGGCTAAAAAACTTTCTCCCGTGGAATTGACGAAATCAATCTTAGATTTTGCAGAAGAAAGTCAGCCAAAGATTAACGCATTTATGGCATTTTACCGTGAAGAGGCCTTAGCACAGGCACAAATTGTAGAAAAAGAGATTTTAAACGGACAATACCGTGGAATGTACCATGGAATTCCAATGGCTTTAAAAGATAATCTGTATTTTAAAGATAAAATTACAACGATGTCTTCCAAGATTCATAAAGATTTTGTATCAGGCTATGACGCGACTGTCGTAGAAAAGCTTCGTGATGCTGGTGTGATTTTCACAGGAAAATTAAGCATGCATGAATATGCTTGGGGGATTACTAATAATAACCCTCATTATGGACCTGTTCGCAACCCATGGAACTTAGAGAAGATTCCAGGTGGCTCTAGTGGTGGATCTGGTGCAGCTGTAGCTGCAGGAGCTAGTGTTGCCTCATTAGGTACTGATACTGCTGGCTCTATTCGAATTCCTTCATCAGCCTGTGGAATTGTTGGCTTAAAGCCTACTCATGGACGTGTAAGTAAGTATGGCTGCTACCCGCTTGCCTGGAGCTTAGATCATATTGGACCTATGACTAAGACAGTCAAAGATGCAGCAGGTCTGCTTGAAATTATCGCCGGTTTTGACCATAGAGACCCTACTTGTGTAGATGTCAAAACTGAGAGTTACAGCCAGCAAATCACAGGCGATGTAAAAGGTTTAGTTATTGGCATCAACGAAGATTATTTCTTTAATCGCGTTGATTCAGATGTAGAAAAGGCTGTACGAGCAAGTATCCAAAGCTTAGTGGATCAGGGTGCAAAAGTTGAAACTGTTCGTATCCCTTCCCTGCAATATGCTGAATGGGCTGAGCTGGTTACTTCCCTTTCAGAGGCTGCAGCCATCCATCATTCAGATTTACAAAGCAGACCACAGGATTTTGGTGATGATATTCGTCTGTTATTTGAGCTAGGTGAATTACCATCTGCAGTGGATTACTTGCAGGCTCAGCAAGTGCGTCGACAAATTAAACAAGAGTTTTCACAAATATTTAATCAGGTTGATGTATTAATATCACCTACATTGCCTGTAGTAGCTAGTACTATCGGTGATAATTTTGCCACTTTAAATGGTGAAAAGGTTGATTTAATTGACAATATNNAATATCATTCGTTTTACAGGCCCAAGTAACTTAACAGGATTACCTGCCCTTTCCGTCCCTTGTGGCTTTAAAGACAATTTACCAGTAGGCCTACAAATCATAGGGCCAGCCTTTAAAGAAGGTCTTATTCTGAATGTTGGCTATGCCATTGAGCAAACAAATCCACTGAAAAATAAAAAGCCTAATATTTTTGCAAACCTTTAAGCATTAAATATTTTACTAGAAATCTGCTGATTGTAATCGTCAGCAGATTTTTTTCGTTGAAATCTGTGATTCATCAATTCTAATAGAATTTTATTGACAATTACTTTTATAATAAGTAGTAGAAGCTCAATCTCAAGAAAGGTTGCTTGATATCCTTATGAACGTGGAGAACTTTTTACAACTACCTATTACAAAAGCTTTTACAGTCGTTGCTGGTCGCAATGGATTACATAAATCAGTTCAAAATGTTGAAATTCTAGACTTTGAATTTTCACCTGATATTCAAACTGTGCGTGACACAATTTTCACACCAAATAGTGTTGTGTTAAGCAGCTTATTATTTGCTAAGCAGCAGCCAGAATATTTATTGAATGCAGTGAAAAATCTTATTGAGCTCGGGGCAAGTGCTTTAGCTTATAAGCCTGTAATCTATGAAGATTTACCAGAGGAAGTTTTAATGTATGCGGATAAAAACAATTTCCCAATATTACGATTTGGGGGAGATGAATTTTTCGAAAAAATCATTTTAGAAACGATGGCCTATGCAAAAACACAGGATTATTCATTTTTTTTAGAGACGATGATGAGACGTCTTATCGAGGAGGATGTCCCTGATGAACAAATCAAGTCCTTTTTACAGCAAATCAATAAGCCCTTTGATAAATATGTATTTGTCGCAAATATTCAAATACAAGAATATGTCGAAAGTCAATGGATGCAACCCCTATTTCAATTAGAGCCCCTAATGAAATCTGGGATGATTTGTTCTTATAAACAGAGTCTCTTTGTTCTATTTACACATTCATCTGAGCAGTTTCAATTTGAAAAATTTCTAAATGAATGGTTAGGGATGTATGCCATTTCAACTGAATCGTTAACCTTTGGCTATAGCAGTTGTCATGTAGCTCAATCGGAACTAGCCATTGCTGTTCGTGAGGCTTACTATGCACGCATCATGGCTGAAATCGAAGCAATTCCTCATCTTCAGTACCAAACCCTTGCATCAGACGGTTTGTTAATTGAATTACATCGTAAGGACGCTAAATTTGCTATGGACTATGTGAATAGCTATCTAGGCCCCATACTTGAGGAAAAGGCTGATCCAGATTTAATTAAAACCGCCGTTACCTATATTACAAAAAAAGGGAATATCAAAGAAGTGGCGGTTGCTCATTTTTGCCACCCAAACACTATTCGCTATCGAATGGCAAAAATTCGTCAGCTATTAGCACCTATGGAGAATGAGTATGTTTTCTATGAACGTCTGGCAGCAGCCGTTAAATTGTACTTATTACATAGCAAAATGAATAATTAATTAGCAGCTTTGGAATAAGTACAAAGAAACGCCTGAAAATTTAGAATTAAAATCAAAATAATTTCCTTCCTCTCATGCTATTCTAGTAAAGTTAGGAGGAAGATAGATGAAACAATATATGGCTGACGGTATGCTTTTAGTTACGGCTATCGTTTGGGGTAGCGGATTTGTTATAACAGCTATCGCTTTAGAATATTTAACAGCTTATCAAGTAATGGCAGGGAGATTTTTATTAGCCGCCATTATACTAACCATTATATTTGGCTATAGATTAAAAAAAGCTTCAAAATCAGTAATTTGGAAAGGGATTATATTAGGCACCATATTGTACATTGCCTTTGCTCTTCAGACTGTTGGTTTACAATATACGACCCCATCTAAAAATGCCTTTTTAACAGCAGTCAATGTTATAGTTGTTCCATTAATCGCATATGCCGTCTACAAACGTCGTATAGATGGCTATGAAATTATTGGTTCAATTATGGCTATTGTCGGAATCGGTTTTTTATCACTACAGGGCTCATTGACAATGAATATAGGAGACGCACTTTCCTTAGCATGTGCTGTTGCATTCGCCTTTGATATTTTCTGTACAAACCTCTTTGTCCAAAAGGAAGATGCCATAGCCCTAACAATTATTCAATTTATCACAGCATCATTATTAGGTATTCTGGTTGTAGTCAGTCAAGGTGACATCCCTACTACGCTTGAAAAAGAAGCTATTTATTCTATTATATACTTAGCTATTTTTTCAACTACCCTTGCCTATCTATTTCAAAATGTAGCTAATCAATATACTTCTGCTACAAAGGCTGCAATTATCTTGTCGACAGAATCTTTCTTCGGTATGGTATTGTCAGTCATATTCTTACATGAGGTATTAACAGGTCGCATGGTTGTAGGTGCGATACTAATTTTGCTTGCTATATTAATTGCGGAGGTCAAACCCGCTCATCCCAAAAAAAGAATGATGAAAAGCTCTCGCTAGTACTTTAAATAGTTTCAGTCTTACTGAAGCTATTTTTTATTTTGGATGACTAGTCATTAAGCTGGTAGTAATGCCGACAACAAATACTGTGATAATGGACAGCATCAGTGTACTAGAGGATAAAAGGAACCCACCTACAACGATAACAATGGAATCAATCATAAATATAAGAATCCCTACATTAATGCCAGTTTTATCACATATGAACTGCGCAATTAAATCTGTACCGCCAGTGCTTGTCTGAAATCTAAGCATTAAACCTATCCCAAACCCCATAAGAATCCCACCTAATATGGCACTATAGATGGCTTCTATTTGAATAAGATTGCGAACAGGCTTCAATAAATCGATAATAAGTGAAGAGGCAATTAATCCATGTATACTATTGTAAAAATACGCTCTATATTTATACCAAGCTATTATAAAAATCGGAATACTAATGATGATAATCATTAAGCCGATTTTTAACTTGTACAAATAGTATAAAATAAGTGCTATTCCTACAACGCCCCCATCTAAAATTTGATAGGGCGTTAAGAATAAATTAATTCCTAACGATACAGCAGTACTTCCTATAAGAATAACCAGGCCTTTCGTAAAAAAATACATACAACCCCCCTCCGGGACTTAGCATGTAAATATAGTATGAAAATTTTAATATGAACATGTTATCAAATACGCCTTTGTACAAGAATACTCCCAATTTTTTTATCGAGTCCGCTCGATAAAATTCTTAATAATAGGTACACTTAAAAAATTTCATTCTTCTACTTAACAATCAAATCTTATTCCTTTATTCTCAGTATATAGTTGTAAATAAATGAAAAGAGGTATAAATATGGAACATACACTATTAGAGCGTGTAAAGAATACACGCTTACATTTAAGAAAATCTTTGCTAGCTACTATTTTTGAAGAGTTTGATGTACAGAGAATGAAATTAAGCGAAAAGCAACGAAAAGAAAAGTATGATACGATGCTAGAAAGTCCCTTCCGCTTCTTCCGCGGAAGTGCCTACTTATTTTATTTTGATGTGACAAAATCCCCCTCTATCTTCCATACCTCTGATGTTAAACCTGCATGGATACAGGGTGATATGCATATGGACAACTTTGGCGCCTTTCAAAATGAAACAGGCGACATTGTGTTTGATGTTAATGATTTCGATGAAGGCTATGTTGGCTCTTACCTCTATGATATTATTCGCATGAGTGTTAGTATTGCACTGTATCTTGAGGAGCAGGGCTTACAACAGGCTGCCCAGGAAACAGCTATTCATCATTTTTTACATAGTTATATTCATCAATTAAAACGATTTCAACGTAAGCAGGACGATCCACTGACACTAACATTCACTAAACATAATACAAAGGGGCCGATTAAACGAGTGCTGAAAAAGCTGGAAAAACGGCAACGTTCACATTTTTTACAGGATATAACGTATATTAACGATGCTGGTCAGCGTGTTTTCCAATGGAATGATGAAGTACAGCCCGTCTCTGCTGAGGAATATGCTGCTATTACCACTGTATTTCCGAGCTATAAAATTAAAGATATTGCCATCAAATACGGCTCAGGAACAGCATCTATAGGCCTGAAACGTTATTATATTTTAGTTGAGGGTCAAACAGATGCATTAGGAGTAGATGATTTAGTGCTTGAAATGAAGGAGGTTCGCACAGCCATTCCAGCTTACTTTTTGCCATATAATGAGGTTTTTTGGGAGAATTATAAGCATCAAGGGGCCCGTGTAGTCAGCACTCAAAAAGCAATGCATCATCTAGAGGACCCACATCTTGATTATGTTACAATGGATGGTCAAGAATACTACATTCGAGAGCGCTCTCCTTATAAGAAAAAGGTAAAGCCGAAAAACTATCGGGATTTAGAGGATTATATTACAACTGCTGCAACTATGGGCCAAATTGCCGCTAAAATTCATGCCCGTGCCGATGTTGATTACTCACAGGTTTTCACCTACCATAGTGAAGAGGAAATTTTAAATGCCATCGGAAAAGAGCGCCATGTATTTGTGGAAAGTAGTATTTTACAAGCAATGCGCTACAAGGAAGTCGTTTATACTGATTTTGAATTATTTAAAGAATGGGTTAACGAGAAGTTTCATAATAGTTAAAAATAGACCTCTGCTAAAAAAGCAGAGGTCTATTTTGTGGTAAATCCCATTATTTTTGCCTTACCTTCATTCGATTTAGCAAAAATCCACCTTTAAATGATTTAGGCTCATAAGAAATAATAAACGCATTTGGTTCAAATTGCTCCACGATTTGAAAGAGCTCCACCTCGCGATTTCTCTTTGTTAATATTTCATATTTATAGCGATTACTATCTCGTCCTTCACCAACATAAATGGTTACAGCAAAGCCTTCATTCCGCAGGTAATTTATGAGCTCTTCGTTTTTATTCTGAGTATTGATAGTCGTATAAACGTAGCCAATCGCAAGTTTTCGTTCGATTTTTGCACCTAAAAAAATACCTAGACCGAAACCAATGGCATAAACGACCATGGCTAACATACTTTGTTTTCCACTAAAAACTAGTGAAAGGCCAAATACATACACTAACATCTCCATCATACCGAATAAAGCAGCAAGAAAAGTAATATTTTTTACCAAAAATATTGTTCGTAATGTTAGAAAAGGCACATAAACCAATTGAAGTATTAAAATTAGAACTATACTTTGCATTTGTAAGAGACCTTTCAAAAAGTAATGATATACTCTATATATGTTTAAATAAGTAGTTACATTCTATAAAAAGCTAACATGCCGTTTATTTAGCAATTCCCGATTCATTTTATTTCAAACATCTACATGGACTAAATTCATCGGATTCCCTTTTCCGTATTACCAAGTAATCTAATGGTTCTTATGATCGTTGTTATATTAATTTTATCTGCTGTGAGATGTATTCCCAGTGGAAAGTTTCCCAACAGATATTCGTTCCTCAGATGTAGGCTTTGCAAAAGCTATTAGTCGATTAGGTTCTGCTAGTACCTTCCTGTTTCCAAGTATGGCTACAAAATACAATGCTCTCGGTACTCTAATGTCGTTTGCTTGGGCTCAAGAAACTAAAGCATTGTCTTTAAGTGATGCTAGTAATGTTTCTGAATAAATAATATAAAAATACCGACTGCTTATCAGTAATAACTAGAAGCAGCCGGCATATTATGAAGCTATATTATAACTCCCCATGCATTGGGTCTTTCTTATGCTTTGGCCCAATCATGTTGAATAAAATATTAAGGATAATCGCTGTGACTGAACCACAGACGATACCGTTAGACGTTAGAAGAGATACACTCTCTGACAGCGCATCGAAAGATGTTAGAAGAGATACACTTTCTGGCAGTGCATCGAAAATTCCTGGTACAACTGATACACCGACACCAAGACTAACTGCAATGGCAGCAATCATCGCATTTTCCGCTGACTCATTCATAACAGGTACTAACATGCCCATACCTTGCGTAATAACCATACCGAACATCGCTAGCATTGCCGCACCAAGTACTGGTGTTGGAATAATCGTTGTTAATGCTGCGATTTTTGGTAGGAAACCAAGTGCTACTAGTAATCCACCTGTGATGTAAATGACTTTACGGTCTTTTACGCCAGACATACGTGTAAGTCCCACGTTTTGTGAGAAGGTCGTATATGGGAAGGCATTGAAAATACCTCCGATCACAGAGGCAAGCCCTTCTGAACGATAGCCACGTGCTAAATCCTTTGAATCTAATTTTTTATTACAAATATCGCTTAGTGCAAAATAAACACCTGATGATTCTACTAGAGAAACCATTGCAACAAGTGTCATAGTGACAATTGCGGATGCATTAAATGTTGGCATACCGAAGTAGAAAGGTTGAACCATGTGTAACACATCTGCTTCTGAAACTGGACTAAAGTCGACCATTCCCATAATTGCTCCTAGGATTGTCCCAGCAACTAGACCGATTAAAATAGAAATCGCACGCACAAAGCCTGTAGAGAAACGATAAACCACTAAAATAATTACTAATGTAATGAATGCTAAAGCGACATTAGCGCCTGATGCAAAATCCTCTGCCCCTTGTCCACCTGCCATATTGTTCAATGCTACTGGTAATAAAGAAATACCAATAATTGATACTACAGAACCTGTCACAACCGGTGGGAAGAACTTTACTAGCTTTCCGAAAAAGCCAGCAATAATAACAACAATGACTCCTGAAGCAATAATAGAACCGTAAATATCGGTAATCCCCTGCTCAGGATTTGTCCCGATCGCAATAATTGGACTAACCGCAGTAAACGTACAGCCTAGCACTACTGGTAAACCAATACCGATAAACTTACCTGAAAACACTTGTAATAGTGTTGCGATTCCACACATCATAATGTCAATCGCCACTAAGTATGTCATTTGTGCTGAATTAAAGCCAATAGCCCCACCGATAATGAGTGGTACTAAGATGGCTCCAGCATACATCGCAAGTAAATGTTGAATCGCTAGCGTTGTCGACTTAAAGGTATTCATTACGCGCGAGCCTCCGCAGCAAATGTTACGTTGCCATCTTCTAGGGAGTCGATAATGGCTAATGATTCTACACGAACTCCTTGTTGACGTAATAATTTCCCTCCATCTTGGAAGCCTTTTTCGATAACGATACCAACACCAACCACATTGGCACCTGCTTGAGCTGCAATGTCAAGTAATCCCTTTACCGCTTCCCCATTGGCAAGGAAATCGTCAACGATTAGTACATTATCCTCTGCATTTAAGAAATTACGTGATACGGAAATATCATTTGTTTCATTTTTTGTGAATGAATGTACTTTTGAAGAAAAAAGATTATCTGATAATGTTAATGATTTACGTTTACGTGCAAACACTACTGGAGCACCGATTTCAAGCCCTAACATAACGGAAGGTGCAATTCCTGAAGATTCAATCGTTAAAATTTTTGTAATAACTTGGTCCGAAAAGCGATTGGCAAATTCATGGCCAATTTCTTTCATTAGCATTGGGTCGATTTGGTGATTTAAAAAAGAATCTACCTTTAATACTGATGAAGATAAAACTTTTCCCTCTTGCGTAATTTTGTCGTGTAGTAACTTCATTTCCTTTATATCCTTCTTTCTTATAGTAATAACTTATTATGAGCTAATAACACCCATTATAGGAAAATCTAAAAACACTCATTCCAAGTGATCAATTTCGCCTTGGCGTAATTGTTGCTGTCGCTTCGCTTTCGCACAGATAAACAATGCGTCCGGATTTTGAATTGTGCCTACACAATTTATTCCTTTGAAAATCCGTGACATCCGCCAGAGGCTTTATCTTCATTCAGNNTTGCTGAATGAAGATAAAAAAAAACGCTGAATACCTTGATTCCATTCATCTACGAGTGGAGCAAAGCATTCAGCGTAAAACGTCGAAACGAATAGAAAACATCATTACCTTATATGAGGTTTCCTAAAGCATTGCTACCCATAGTCGATTTATTTACGGTAAATCGGTAGAAACTCGCGAGCCCTATTCTCGCTATTATATGAGTGAAACGGTATGAAACTGTAAAAACTTCATTATGGCTATTCCGTTTTTCAATCCACACTTCATTCGGTATGCGCTTATAAGGCACCTTGAATAAAGTTTGATTTTTCGGAATTTACTGGTATTCTATTAATTTTTAATTGTAAACGTTCGTGTTTTACAATCAACGTACTGATTATATCAGACAATTTTCAACCTTGCTAGTCATTATTTTGATAAATGAAAAGGTACTGTCATAATGACGACATTTTTGTGAAATAACAGCGAAGCCCGAATTAATAGACTCGATTGATTGTGCAATATATGATGCCATCCTTTTTTCGGTAAAAACTGTGGAATCACAACAGTTACTTGATGCCCTGTTTTTAGACATTGGTGTTCTACCTTATCTATAAATTTCATTAACGGCTGTGTAATACTTCTATACGGAGAGTAGTATGTTACAAGCCGTATAGTTGGCTGCCACACTTTCCATTTCTCCTCAAAAGCTTTCGCATCAGCCTGATCAAAAGCTACATAAAATGCAATAATTTTATCTACGTTTAATGACTGTGCATAATGTAACGTGTTTTCCACTACCTTTGTAATTCCAGCCACAGGTACAATGAAAACATTTCCCTCAATAATTGGAAGCTCCTGATCTACTAATCTAAGCTGTTCACCTACTGCCTGATAATGATGCTTGATGCGATGAAACATTAGAATAATGATTGGTAAAAAGATAAACACCGGCCATACCTGAGGTAATTTCGTCACAAAAAACATCATGGCAACAACAAATGAGATAATTGCTCCGATTGTGTTAATTGTAAATTTAGGTATCCAGCCTTTAGGTTTTTCACGCCACCATTTTCGCATCATCCCTGCCTGTGCTAAAGTAAACGGAATAAACACCCCAACCGCATAGAGCGGAATTAAATGCTCTGTCATTCCATCAAATAAAATGATTAATACAATGGCTGCTAGGCCAAGCATCATAATACCATTCGAATAGCCTAGGCGATCTCCACGAATTTGAAAGATTCGAGGAATAAAACCATCCTTTGATAAATTAACAGCGAGTAAAGGAAAGGCTGAATATCCTGTATTCGCAGCAAGTACTAATATCATTGCCGTTGTTCCCTGAACAATATAGTAAAAAATATTTCTACCAACACTTGCCTCTGCAATTTGTGAAACTACTGTTGCTTTTGCATTTGGGGCAACTCCATAAAAATAAGCTAGGCTGACAATACCTATAAATAGTACTGCTAAAATTGCCCCCATTGCTAATAATGTTTTTGAGGCATTTCTTGGAGCCGGATCTCTAAAATTAGGGATGGCATTTGAAATAGCCTCAACACCAGTCAAAGCAGAGCTACCTGATGCAAATGCCTTTAATAATATAAATAAACTAATGCCAGCTACTGGTGTCCCAACCTTTGGATGAAGTTCTGCAAGCACCTGACCAGTCATGACGTTGTAAATCCCTACTCCAATCAGCACCAGCATCACTACTACAAACAAATAAACGGGATATGCTAGAACAGATGCTGATTCCGTTACACCCCGTAAGTTTAAAATCGTTAGACAAATAACAAAAAACACAGCAATTATAACATTATATGAATGTAAACTTGGAAATGCCGAAGTAATCGCATCGGTCCCCGCTGATACACTAACAGCAACTGTTAAAATGTAATCGACAAGTAATGATCCTCCTGCAACAAGACCAGCATTGACGCCTAAATTTTCCCGAGAAACAACATATGCCCCTCCACCATGTGGATAAGCAAAAATTACCTGACGATACGAAAAAATGAGTGCTGTTAGTAGCACAATAACCCCAGCAGCAATCGGTAGTGAATACCAAAAGGCAATTGTACTTACAGTCATAAGTACAATTAAAATTTGCTCAGGCCCATATGCCACCGATGACAAAGCATCAGATGATAAAATGGCAAGTGCCTTTGTTTTACTTAGCTTTTGTTCCCCTAATGCGTCGGATCTTAATGGTTTGCCGATAACATAACGTTTAAAGGAAGATTTCATAATAAACACCTTCTAGTTTCATAGAGTGTGTTTCGCATTTCTAAATCGATTACGCCTTCGCATAATCGGTTATACACCGGGGCTTTCTTTTTTCCCTAGAACGATGAAGATACATGGGATAAAAAAAGTCCACAAGTCATCACGAAATAAGACTTGTAGACGTTCATTCGTCTGCCAAGCTCCACTTTTCTGCTCTTAACGCTTACGAGGTTAGCTGTCGGATTCGGGCCTGAGTAGCCCTACCCTCCATAATTGAAGAGATTCACCCCAAGGATTACCTAAGTCATCCGTAAAAATTGGGTCCCCCGCGTTTAGTTGCTTCAGCGATTTAGAAATTTGAAACTTTTATAATGATGTCATATTACGCCTGTCGATTAAAAAAGTAAAGAAGAAAATTTTTCATTAAAACGTGTGAAAAACATAAGCTTCTTTAGCCATGTAAATAACAAAATTGATGATGGAATTTATACGAAAAAAGCTATCTTAAAAGTATATTCCCACTTTTAAGATAGCTAAAGCACATTGATTAAACCCTTTAATAACTTCAGTTTAAAAATCTACTTCATAATTGGAAATTATTGTTTTATTTCCTTAAGTAATTTCTCTTACCCTTAAATGTTATAGCATGGCTGGAATCTCTTTTGATTTACTTACTTCTTTCACCTTCAACATTCGTTATCAGCGAAAAACGATCCATGTAACGTTTTGTAAATATATCAGCACTTATTTTAGCTACCTTTTTACCATTCAGCTCATCTGGAATAGAAAATGCATTGGTTTCCCCATTAAAATGAATTACAGTAACAGTACCATCAGGGTTATTTCTCCAATCATAATTTCTTTCAGCTTCCTTTATGGAAAGATTAATAGACACAACAGCAAAAACAACAAACAGAACAAAAAATATAAATTGAATAAGCTTTATTTGAATCACTCCTTTTTGATCAGGGAAAATTCGCCACCTAAACAAGTAATAAGACTTCCATTTCAGGATGTTTATGTAGCAAAAATCTACGCTTAAAGCCCCAATTGGTCAAAGCGAGACTGATGAAATTCCGGTTATAACTCTTATGATAGGGACTTTAAATTTCGAGCACCATTGAGCAATGTTAATCGTTTGCTAAAAATAAAAATCCCATCAATAACTTTTTCAAATTGTTATTAATGGGATTTTAAGTTATTGTTGAAGGGCTCTGTGTAAAAATGCTGCAAACTGTGCACGTGTAATATAATCTTCTGGTTTAAAGTTACCATTATCTCCTAGTGCAATACCGTTCGCTGCAAGAATTTCAATATAATCATATGCCCAATGTGTTGCTGGGACATCATGAAATGTCTCTTTTTTCTTTGATGTTAAATGAAATGCTAGCACCAATACTTTTGCCATCTGAGCGCGTGTCATATTGGCTGTAGGATTAAAGTTTCCATTCACTCCGTCAAATAGCCCTGCCTGTTGTACTCGCTGGATAACCTCAGCGTATGGATGAGTCGCAGAGATATCATTAAATGCCAACGCTTCTTTTTTCGGCTCTAGCTCCATTGCCCTTGCTAGCATCAGGGCAACATGCTGACGCTGAACAGGAGCATTAGGCTTAAATGTGCCATCTGAATACCCTGTAATTACGCCTTGTTTAGCCATGGTCTGAATCATTGTCCATGCCCAGTGATCCTTAGGGACATCTGAGAAAGTGCTGTCTTCTTCTGGTTGAGGTGTTGGCTTAGGTGGTTGTGGCTCAACCGGCTCTTCTGGCACAGAATCTGGTTTCTCAGGCTTGGGCTGCTCTGGAGTCGGTTTTGGATGTTCTGGTACTGGTGTTGGCTCTTTAGGGATTGGAGTTGGGTTAGGTGTAGGATTTGGACTATACCCTCCGCCACCTGTTGAGCTATCTACTCTCCACTTTGCATAAAGCTTTGTATCCTCTGTTACTACATTAGTATCAAAATACCATTGCGTTGTAAAGGTTTGGTCTTTATACCAGCCTTCAAATACAT
>NZ_DKJS01000036.1:67073-96225 GCF_002455205.1 Lysinibacillus sp. UBA6686
GGCGATTGTCTGTGGGGAGACTTCTGTTCCACCATTGGATACAAAGGACAACGTGTGTTCTTTTATCCCCCATTTAGCATATAAAATGATGTTAGCTTGAACTCTATCCGTGGCAAAATCCCATTTTTCTGTAAGGTCAGCATCCTTATACCAGCCTTCAAAAATAAAATTCGCCTTTGTCGGATTGCTTGGTTCAGGTAACATGTCGTTATATCTAATATGTTCTGGTGCCACAACTGATCCATCGTTTGACTCAAATAATACCTCAACATCTGGTTTACTTGTCCATTTGGCATACAGCGTTGTATCGGCAGTAACAAAGTCAGAATGAAATTGCCAAAGTTCAATAAATGATGTGTCTTTGTACCAGCCTTCAAACGCGTAGCCCAGTTTTACAGAATTATTAGGTTGATTCACTTTTTTATTTAATTCAATCTCCTGAGAATCAATACTTGTCCCACCATTTGTTTCAAACAGTACAGTAAATTTGAGCACTTGGAACTTTATATTCGACTTTTCTGCATACTCTTTTGCAGTAGAAGAATTTGGAGCATAAATAATCATATCAGGATGATGTCCTATAAAAACATCATCACCAATTTCTATATCCTTAGAATGTATACGAATAATTTTTAAATAGTTATGAGAAAATGCTTCAGCTCCAATTATCTTCATACTTTCTGGGATATCTATACTTTCTATATCGTTCCCTGCAAATGCACTTTCCCCTATTATTTCCATACCATTTGGGATTTTCACGCTCACAATATCATTATTAGAAAAAGCATGATTTCCTATATTGATAACACTATTAGGGATACCTATGTGTTCTAATAAATTTCCAGAAAATGCATAGGAACCTATATTGATTAGATTATTAGGGAGCGTCACATTTGTTAGTTGATTTAAAGAGAATGCCCCATCACTAATACTTGTTATACCACTCGGGAGTGTTACACTTGTTAGTTGATTTTGATAAAAAGCGTAAGCTCCAATAGTTGTTACCGTTTCTGGTATTGTTATACTTGTCAGTTTCTTATTATTAAACACCCAAGAATCTATTCCTGTTACCACTTTACCACTCAATTGATCAGGAATCACGACGGTTCCACCAGTACCAGTATAAGCCTTTATTGTTACTGATCCATCAGGATTATCATCAAACTCATATTCCCCTTCATTAGCATAAGTAAAGGGTATTTTTATTATCATCATGATGAAAAATAACGTAAAAAGTATCCCATATTTTATACTTTTAGTTTTCATATAAACTCTCCTTTCTATATCTTCCTCATCTTAAAGATAATAATTTACTTCTACCATTGAGGAATGTTAATATTTTTTTCAAATACAAAAAACTTCCATCAATAGTTTAATTACCATCAATGGAAGTTTTCTTTATTTATAAAGAGCTCTATATAAGAATGCTGCAAACTGCGCACGTGTCACAGGATCTTCTGGCCTAAAGTAGCCATTATCTCCTAATGCAATACCGTTGGCTGCAAGAATTGCAATATAATCATATGCCCAATGCGTTGCTGGGACATCATGAAATGTCTCTTTTTCCGTTGACGTTAAATGAAATGCTAGCACCAATATTTTTGCCATCTGAGCGCGTGTCATATTGGCTGTAGGATTAAAGTTTCCATTCACTCCGTCAAATAGCCTTGCCTGTTGTACTCGCTGGATAACCTCAGCGTATGGATGAGTCGCAGAGATATCATTAAATGCCAACGCTTCTTTTTTCGGCTCTAGCTCCATTGCCCTTGCTAGCATCAGGGCAACATGCTGACGCTGAACAGGAGCATTAGGCTTAAATGTGCCATCTGAATACCCTGTAATTACGCCTTGTTTAGCCATGGTCTGAATCATTGTCCATGCCCAGTGATCCTTAGGGACATCTGAGAAAGTGCTGTCTTCTTCTGGTTGAGGTGTTGGCTTAGGTTCAACCGGCTTTACTGGCACAGAATCTGGTTTTTCAGGCTTGGGTTGCTCTGGAGTCGGTTTTTGTGTTGGTTCTTCTGGTGTTGGAATTGGAGTTGGATTAGGTGTAGGATTTGGACTATACCCTCCGCCACCTGATGAACCATTTACTAGCCATTTAGCATACAAAGTGATATTGCTAGTTACTTTATCTTTGCTAAAATTCCACGGTAAAGTTAAATTAGCATCCTTATACCAACCTGCAAATGTAAAGTCTGCTTTTATCGGGTTCATTGGTTCAGTTGCTGTGGCATTGCCAGCAATACGTTGGGATGGAACTGCACTTCCACCATTTGTATCAAAGTTCACTGTATATTGTAGTTGTTCTATTTCCCACTTTGCATACAAAGTCATATTCTCTGCGACTTTATCTGTATCAAAGCTCCATGGCTTAGTCAGTGTTTCATCCTTAAACCATCCCGCAAATGTATGAACTGCTTTCGTCGGGGCTGTTGGCTCGCTCATTTGCTCATTATACAATACTGTAACAGGAGAAATAGCTGTTCCTCCATTTGTTTCAAAGAAGACAGTATATCCTATAGCTGTCCATTTTGCATATAATGTTAGATCCCCTGTTATCCGGTCTGCTGCAAAATCCCATGGCGTATTTAATGTATCATCGACATACCATCCCACAAATGTATGGCCCACTTTTGTTGGGTCTGCTGGTTGGATAAGCTCCTTATCATACATGATTGTAACCGGGTCTATTGTTGTGCCACCATCTGTATTAAATGTCACGGTATATACATTCGGTGTCCATTTCGCATACAACGTAATATCTGATTCCCCAATATCAATTATGCTATTTACTGCATAATTTACACCATCCCCATTAGCAGTGCTGTTCCAGCCATTAAATAAATAGCCAGTCTTCTCTAATGCACCTACATTATCCAGAACAGTTGCTTTTGAATTTCTTTGGTACATATTCGCATCCACTGGAATATTTCCTTGTACTGAGCCATTGTCATTATAGATTACCTTATAAGTAAGCAGTTCAAATAAATGATTGTATTGATTTGCATATGCTTGAGCCGTTGATGCATCATGACCATATATAGTTAAATCTACTGGATTCGCCTTAAAAGTGTCTTCTAAAAGAACGGTAGCATCTGATAATACTCTTACTTTTATAAGCTGATTATCATTAAAAGCATTATCTTCAACAGTAATGACATTCTTAGGGATTTCCAAACTACTTAGCCTATTTTCACCAAATGCCCACCTACCAATATTCGTGACATTACTCGGTATTTCTATACTAGTGAGTTGATTATCATGAAATACACCCTCTGCTAAGTTTGTTATGCTTAATGGAATTGTCACATTCAAAAGTTGGTTCGTGGCAAATGCATATGGTCCTATGCTTGTGACACTAGGTGGAATCTCTAAAGAGGTAAGCTGATTTTCCGAAAATGCCATTTCTCCTATAGTCTTTAAAGTTTGCGGTAGCTCTATGCTTGTTAACTGATTCCCTGTAAATGCGTAATCACTAATTATCTTAAGCGCATTTGGTAACTTTACAGTAGAAAGCTCATTGTCTAAAAATGCATATAGGCCAATTTCTGTCACATTATCCGGTATTTCTATATTGGTAAGCTTGTTCATATAGAATACACCTTCACCTATACTTGTGAGATTATTAGATAGTTCTACATATGTTAATTGATTCTCTGCAAATGCAAAATCCCCAATTTTTAGGACGCTGTCTGGAATAACAACCTGCGTAAGATTTTTTTCACCAAATGCTGCCATACCTATTTCAGTAACTACCTTTCCCCCTAGCTCATTAGGTATGATTATTGACGTATTCGTACCAATATAATCTTTAATCTTCACTGTCCCATCCTTATTATTTGTCCAGACATAATCTGCTTCATTCGCATGAGCAGATATGGGATTTACTATAAAAATAAAATAGATAACTGTGAAAAGTAATCCAACCTGCAGTCCTTTCATTTAAATCCTCCTTTTCATATAGCAAAAGATATATCTTCATGATAAAGAGTTACTTTTTTTAAAACTATTGAGCAATGTTAATAGTTTGCTAAACAAAGAAACTCATCAACGATTTTTAGCCATTGATGAGTATTTAAATTTAATTATTTAAAGCTCGGTGTAAAAGTACTGCAAACTCTGCTCGTGTTATAGGATTATTCGGTCTAAAGCTACCATTATCTCCTGTTGTAATACCGTTGGCTGCTAGAATGGAAATATAGTCATGTGCCCAATGTGTCATTGGTACATCATAAAATGTATCCCTTTCTATTGAAGTTGAAGTCAAATTCAAAGCCAATACTAATTCTTTCGCCATTTGAGCACGGGTCATGTAAGCTTTTGGTTGGAAGTTACTATCAATTCCCATAAACAGTCCTGCTTGTTGCACTTTACAGATTTCCTCAAAGTATAGATGATTTTCAGGAAAATCGTTGAATACTTCCGCTTCTATCCTCTGTTTCATGAAGCTCATTAGCATAAAAGGTCAGGAGTTGTCCCCATTGGAAAAGAAATAGTATGAATATGATTACGATGCTTGAGATTTTTTTCATTATTCCTCACTCCTCCTATAGCTTTTTAAATAATTTATTGTCTTTTGCGGATTTTAAAGGGTAAGAAGTATACAGCTCAATGTGAATTTGCACTGCCATATTTCGAGCAAGTTAACAGGCTTTTCTTGTAATGACATAACTCTTTCTTATCTTAAAGATAAAAATTTACTTTTAGTATTGAGGAATGTTAATAGCTCCCTAACCAAGAAAAAATCCACTATCAAAAAGGATAGCGGATTGTATTATTAGGGCTGTTTTAATAATAATGCCTGCGCTCTATTTTTAACGCCTAGCTTACTATAAATGGCTGATAGATAGACACGTATGGTACCTTCAGATAAAAATAGTTGCTCTGCTATTTCCTTATTAGAGGCACCCGCTGAAAGTAGTGAAAATATTTCTTGTTCGCGCGCAGAAAGAATCTCTAATGCTGGTACTTGTTTATGTTCATTAGCACACTCTAGCAATTGATAAGCATAGTTAATGGAGACCTCATCCCATTCACCTTTAGAGGCTTTCTGTCGAGCATCAATGTAATTTTCTAATAGAGAACAAATATTGCACTCATCCAAAAAGGTTCGTGTATAGTTATATGGCTCAGCGAATTTTAAGGCTTGATGGAATGCCAACAGTGCCTCATCTGTTTGTTCTAGCTCTGCCAAGCATATAGCTAATAAAATGGTTGCTTCAATTCGAGTGGATAGCTGCCCTTGTTGTTCTGCCTGTAATTGCACCTGTAGGATAAGTTGCTGTGCTTCTAGAAGGTGACCCTTCATAAGTAAATAACGAGCTTTTACTAGTGAATAAAATGGAGAATCCATATCAGCATTTTCTTTGATCTTAGCTAGCTCCTGTTCTGCTTGGACAATATTATGATCACGTAAAAATAATAGTACCTTCATTACTCTTATTGCATTCATCCAATGATGTTCACTTACATTCTCCATTGCATGATCTAACACGGCCTGAGCCACTATAAACTGATTTTCTAAAGCAGCAACTTTACTTTTTAGAATGTACATCGGCACTAATAATCCTGCATCTTGGAATTGATGACCAGAACGTAAAGCCTCCTCTAATTCTGTTGGTAGCTCATCAAAGCGATTCCACTCATATAATTTTTCTGCGCGCATTCCATAGCTATAGCCAGTCATGCTTAAATTCTTAAATTCACCTGTTCTAAACCTTGCAAAAAAGGACATAGCCTGTTCATCTGAAAGCAGTTTTCCTTTGGAGCCAATATTCGTCCGAAACAGCATATGCTCTTTTTGATTGTATTGAATAAAAATAGCATCCCACTTCGATCCTACAGGTTTTCTCTCCAACCTTTGCCGAATATATTCTGCCCCTTTTGCAAGATTGCCGTTTTTCATAACAAAAACATAGGCTTTCACACCTAAAAAGTCATCTACAGCAGACGCATATTCGGCTTTATCCATCCACTGATTTACCTCATGCTTTTGTTCTAGCTCAAGTAGTATATGAGATGCATCCTCTAGATTGTGTAATGCAGCAAGTGTATAGGCGTACATGACCATCAATTCTGGATGTACCTCATAACCATTCGTCAATAAAATATTAATCCAATTTATATAAGATGTTGAATGCCCACAGGAAAGAAACATGACAATATGTTCATGAATCCATTGCTCAGCACAGGTAAATAACCCACCACTTAATGCAAGCTCTATGGCCGATAAAAAATTCCTATTATGATATAACGCAACAGCAGCTTTTTTATTTAAATCCAAAATATCATTCTGAGAAAATCGATGATTCAATTCTTGACGTAATGTTTCTCTTAATAAATTATGGTATCGATAAACCTGATCTTCCGTTTCAACTCTACTAATAAATAATCCTTGTTTCTCAAGCTCTAACAAAACTTGTTGAGCATTCGTTTGATTCGTTAGAACATTACATGTCTCAGGAGTTAGTTGTTCCAAAAATGAAGTATACAGAAGAAATGTTTGGAGAGATGGAGTAAGTTTGGTAACAACCTCTTTCATTAAATATTGCGCTGCATTAGAATTACTTTCTCTAAATGGTTCGTCACCAACATTTCGAAATCTTGCTAAATTAGTTAATTGCAAACCTGTAGCCCAACCCTCTGTTACATTAAAAACTTTTTGTAGCTCCTTAGCATCCAATTGTATATTTACCTTTTTATAAAATTCCCTCGCTTCTTCATACGTAAAAAGTAAATCCTCTACACCAATTTCAAGCAAGTAATGATTTAACCTCCATCTTGCAACAGGTAATGAAATAGTCGATCTACTTGCCATGTAAATAAAGCACTGTTCTGGTAAGAAATCAATAAGACGAGTCATCATTTGATGAATAGCTGCATTATAAATATGATGATAATCATCAATCATAATGTGAATTTGTTCAGTAGACAATGATATTTCATTTAATAGGGCGTCTACTAAATATTCAAGTGGTAGCTGTGGCTGAGCATGTAGTATGGCATTAATCCGAGCTGCTGCTTCTGGCTGTAAGGAATGGCCAATAGAATGAATGAAATATTTCCAATAGCGAATCGGATCATTATCTGTTTGGTCAACTGTATACCAAGCAACTTTTTTATCAAGTTGATGAAACCAGCTACTTAACAAGGTTGTTTTTCCATATCCTGCTGGCGCCTGTACTACAATTAACTTTGCAGCAGTCTGTTGAAAAATGGCTGTTAAACGATTTCGTGCAATAATTTGCTCGTTTATTTTTGGTACAGTTGTTTTTGAGGCTAATAAAATATTTGGCATCTTTTAACCTCCTTCCGCTTTACTGCTTTAATAGCCTAACCATTGTTTAGCCCAAAGAATTGCCTTCATACGTGATTTTACACCTATCTTACCGTAAATCTCTGTCAAATAGACGCGAATGGTTCCCTCTGTAAGTTGTAGTTGCTGAGCAATCTCATAATTGGATGCACCTTCCGCAAGTAATTGTAAAACATCCTTTTCTCTAGATGTAAAGCTATCTAAAAATTCATCCACTAAGTAGTTTTTTTGTAATAGTTTATTTACATAAGCTAATGGCACTGAATTAAATATATGTCGCTTACTATGTTGACGTATACGCCAGTATTTTTGAAGCAATGGTAATGCGTACTTTTCTTCCAAAAATGTACGACAATAACCATACAAAGCCCCCTGTTCAAGGGTATCATGTAAAACGGTTAACGCAGACTCCTCTTTTTCTAGCTCAAAATGGCATGTAGCTTCTAGTAAACCTGCTTCAATAAACGTAACAACTTGCTTTTCTTGAATTGCCCCCTCTTTCAACCGAATAGCAATTTGCAACGCTTCCTCTATTTGATGTTTAGCATAGAGTATTCTACCCTGAACTAATAAATAAAATGGATTTTTAGATGCAATTCGATAATTGATAAAATCAGTGACCCTAAAAAACTCTTGTTGTGCATATGAAATATTCCCTTCCAATAAATAAGCCTGTGCTTTCATAATATGCAGTACACCAATCCAATAAGGCTTATCCGTCTCCTTCATTGCTTTAATCAGCAATAAATGTGCCTCTTCAAATTGTTTTCTAGTTAAATAAATACGAGCCTTTAAAAGATACATGGGTATAAATAATCCTGGATCTTGAAAACGCAACCCATATTGTAAGGCTATTTCCAACTCCTTGCTAGCTCGAGCTAAATCATTTACTTCATACAATACTTCTGCCAATAGCCCGTAGGTAACCCCTGTAATATTTCGATCCTTTATTTCACTTTCACACAGCACATGAATAAGGGCATCTATCTTTTCAATAGGTAAAAATTTACCCTTTGAGCCTGCAATAGTACGCAAAATTCTTGGCTCAAATTGATTATATTTTAATGAAATATGATAGAGGGATGATTTTTCCTTTCTTACATTTACTTGCGTTTGTAGACCTACTTTAGCTTTTTCAAGATCTCCATCCTTCATATAGGTAACATAGGCATTAATAATCTCAAAGATTTTTGATACAGCAATAAACTTAAATCCATCCATCCATTTAGATGCATCTTGTTTAAAAAGCAGCTCCTCAATAATTTCATAAGCCTTCTCTATTTCATGCATAGAAAACAACGTAGTGATATATAGCACAAGCATGTTAATGTCTACAGAGTACTGTACATTTCTTAATATCTGTATCCATTGTCCAAATGATAATGTATGTCCTTCAGCAAATATTTCCACCAAATACTTTTGAATCCACTCATGCGCAAGTTCATATAGTTCCCCATTTAGGGCAAGCTCAATTGCAGCTACATAATCTCCTCTATCGCATAAATTTGTGGCTGCTTCGCAATAAATAGAATTAATCATCTCGTATGAATACTGCCTTTTAAGCTCATCCTGTAGTGCATACCTAAATAAAGTATGGTAACGATAAACAGGAGGATCTGTCTGTATACATTCAATAAACAAACCCTTTTGATTTAAATCCTCAAGGGTAGTTAAACTATCTAATTTATTTGTTATAGTTATGCAAACATCCGGCTCTAAATGATTTAATATGGACGTTCGAATTAGAAAATCCTGTATTGATGAGGGCAATGAACTAAGAATCTCTTGCATGAAAAATTCATGGATATATGGACCAGCTTTCAATAATAGTTCTTTGCTGTTGAGATTATCTACATTTCCTGTTGATATTTTGATAAGCTGAATCCCCGCTACCCAGCCCTCAGTTATCTTTAGCAAAGGCTTTAATGCTCCAACCTGCTCATCATTCGAAAAAGAATTGAAGTAAGAATATTGCAGCTCCTCTAAATCAAAGCATAATTGTCTGCTTCCTACTTCTAGCATCCAGCCTTTAACACGCCAATTTGCTAGCGGTAGTTCTAAATTAGTTCGAGTCGTGATATATATCCGTACATTGACTGGTAAATACTCGATTAATCGGATGAAGATCTGATGAATTTGAGGATGTTGGATGACTTGAAAATTATCAAATACAATATGAATTTTTTCTTTATATGTATCCAGTTCATTTAACAGTGTATCTACTATAGTCTCAAAGGAGGGTATTTCATCAAGTAAATGGCTTAATTTTTGTTCTAAATCATTTAATGTACTTACAGATAAGGTATGTATTAAATATTTAAAAAATCGTCTAGGCTCATTATCATTTCGATCAATCGTGAACCATGCTACAGATTCATCAATATGCCTCAACCACTGACATAGAAGAGTTGTCTTTCCATATCCTGCTGGTGCTTGAATAACAGTTAATTTCTTCATTTGGTTGTTAGCGAGAATCGTAAACAATTTCTTTCTCTCAATAGCATTTGGTACTGTACGTGGGATTGTTACCTTAGAATTTACCCATACCATGTCCATCCCTTTACCCTCCCTTCTTCATTATTCTTTAGTTCGATATATTTTTAAATTTTCCTGCCAGTTATTTTTCCCAATTATTTACTTCATTATCACTTCTTTTAAATTACGCATACTTATATTATAAAAGTTGAGGCAAACCACTTCACATTTTTTAAGCCTAGCGTTAGAATACTAATATCTTATTTTCCTATAGGAAACTTTATTTCGTTTATGATATTTTTTGAAACGAGGGAACAATATGGTTTACAAACAAGTCACAAAATCGTCTGCCGAGGCGGTTTTAGATGGAGATATAAAAGGTTGGCGACGCTTTTTACCGTTTCTTGGACCTGCTTTTATTGCAGCCGTCGCCTATATTGATCCTGGCAATTTTGCCACTAATATTACAGCTGGCTCTCAATATGGTTACTTACTGCTTTGGGTGATTGCCTTCTCTAATTTAATGGCTGTGTTAATTCAATCCTTATCTGCAAAGCTTGGGATTGCAACTGGGAAAAATCTACCCGAGGTGGCGCGTGAGCATTTTTCTAAAAAAACATCTATTTTTTTATGGATACAGGCAGAATTAGTCATCATTGCGACTGACCTTGCCGAATTTATCGGTGCAGCATTAGGTCTTTATTTGCTATTTAATATTCCTATGCTCCCAGCAGCATTAATTACAGCAGTTGGTTCATTTGCTATCTTAGAACTTCAAAGAAGAGGATTTAGAGCCTTTGAGGCAGGTATTTCTGGCATGGTTTTAATCGTTGTATTGGCATTTGCCTTCCAGACATTTTTAGCACAGCCAGATTGGGGCGAGGTAACAATCGGCATGTTCACGCCACATTTTGATGGGGTAGACTCCTTAATACTAGCTACAGGTATTTTAGGAGCAACTGTTATGCCTCATGCTATTTACTTACATTCTTCATTAACACAAAGTCGTATTATTGGTCGTAATGAAAATGAAAAAAGACGCATTTTCCGCTTTGAATTTATTGATATTATCATCGCCATGATTATTGCTGGAGCGATCAATATGAGTATGCTCATTATTGCCGCAGCAGTATTTCACACACAAGGCGTGATAGTGGAAGATTTAGATGTAGCTTACAATGGATTAAAGGATGCTCTCGGTCCAATGGCAGCCGTTTCCTTTGGCCTTGGTTTACTCATTGCAGGGCTAGCCAGTTCCTCTGTAGGGACATTAGCGGGTGATGTGGTCATGCAAGGATTCATTCGTAGAAAGATACCACTTTATTTACGTAGAGCGATTACTATGCTACCTCCACTAGTAATCATTGCCTCTGGTGTCAATGCAACCTATGCGCTGGTTCTTAGTCAGGTTGTTTTATCCTTTGGTATTGCATTCGCTCTTGTTCCTCTTGTTATGTTTACAAGTAAACGGGACATCATGGGGAGCCTTGTCAACCATCGTATAACAACCATTTTAGGTTGGTTTGTAGTTGTCATTGTCGTTGTTTTAAATATTTATTTATTATGGGAAACGATATTTGGTTAAAAAAAGCCAGACACAATAATCTTTGTGTCTGGCTTTTACGTTATGGGTGGTCTTAGACTTTCAGAGTTCTTCTCAATTTTTCGAAACAACTGTACTCAAAAAACACAGAAAATCTTATTAATTCCAATGTAACCCAGTAACCATTTGCTCTTGCGTCTTTTTTCAATCATAAAATTAAGTATCTGGGTTAAGGAGCATCTCAGGCTTGACATATGGTGCCAAATGATCCCCAACATAAGCGCTGCCAATTATATAAAAACGATTTTTACCTGTTAAGCTTAAGATCATTAACCATAAAAATTTGTATATTAATATAAATATTGGAATAATTAAATAAACTGTGTTAAAAATAAATATTAAGGATTAATAGATTCAGTTAAAATTCAACAACATTCTCAAAAAATCGTTCGAACCATCGAAGTTTCATAGCTAATATATCTAAATCAAAAGTAAAAACTATATGTAAGAACTATTATCGAAACTATCCTAGAATAAATAAAATTAATCAGAATGTTTAATTCCCCCTATATTAACAAAGAAGAAATACTAAATTAAATTAAAAGGTAAAAACTTAGGTGATAAAAACATGTATCCAATATTAATAGTTGATGATGAAGAAGGTTTAATAGATATGTTAAGTGTAATGCTACAAAAGGAAGGCATTACAGAAATTGATTTTGCCATAACCGGCAAACAAGCACTTGAAAAACTAAATAATTTTGATTATTCCTTAATTGTCCTAGATATTATGCTTCCAGATATAGACGGATTTCGAATTTGTCAAGAAATTAGAAGAATAAGTGATGTTCCAATTTTATTTATAAGTGCACGCACGTCAGATATTGATAAATTAACTGGTTTAAACATAGGTGGAGACGATTATATTACTAAACCATTTAATCCACTTGAAGTAGTAGCACGTATTAAAATTCACTTACGTCGTCACAATTTACAGCTACGATCACAAAATAAAATGTTAGATCAATACGATTATGGCTACCTTAGTCTATCAAAAAAAACGGGCGAACTATTTGTAAATGGAAAGAAAATAATCTGTCCTGCAAAGGAGTTTGAACTATTATCTTTTTTTTGTGCAAACCCCAATCAAATTTTTTCAGCTGAACAGTTATATGAACAGATATGGCAGCAATCAACAGGCTTAAATGATCGAAATACAGTCATGGTTCATATCCTACGACTTAGAAAAAAAATCGAGGAAGATGTAAAAAAACCAAAAATAATTGTGAATATGAGGAACATTGGTTATAAATTTATCCCTCCAAAAATGAGGGACATATGAAAGTAAAAATAAAATTATCTCTACATTTTCTTGGGAGCCTGATTATCTTGGGCATTTTTGTTTTATGTATGATTGTACTACTTTCAACTGCTTTAAATTATTTAATTATTTGGTGTACTTCTGATGAGAATATTGCTACATATATTGTAAATCAAAAATTATTGCCTATTCTACCTTATCTAGCAATAATAGTATTCTGTTTGCTTTATGGTTGGTGGATAGGTTCCGATTTTTTTTACATATTAGAATGGATACTCTTATTATCAAAGGGTGCCTATCAAGAACCTAATAGAAAGAGAAGAAGAACAAATATTGGACAAAATAAAAAACCAAGATTTAGTCTTTATCAGGATATATTTATTCAACTTAGTGCATTAACAGAGATATTAAAAAGAAATGACTTAGAAAAAAAAGAATTAGAAAAAATGAGAAAAGAGTGGACAGCAGGAATATCTCATGATTTAAAAACGCCTCTTACTTACATTAAAGGATACTCATTTATGTTATCTTCTACCGAACACGAATGGAGTGAGCAAGAAAAGCAAGAGTTCGCATCTCTAATAAAAAAACAGGCCATTCATATGGAGAAAATAATTGAAGATCTCAATACACTTTTTCATTTTGATCATGGACAATTCCCTTTAAATTTGAAAAAACAAGACATTTCTCAATTTATTCATGGCATGGTCATGGAGATGACAGAAAATCCAATTGTTAAACAAAAGAATATTTCAATCGGGATAAATATAACTCAGACCGTGCCCTTTACTTTCGATGAACAGATGCTGAAACGCGCTATAAATAACCTTTTAATGAATGCTATCATTCATAATCCTAATGATACTGAAATTGTGATATCAATTAATAAAAGTGATAAATTGGAAATTATCATTTCAGATAATGGCGTAGGGATGAGTAACGAAACTAAGAAAAATTTATTTAATCGATATTATAGAGGAACTTCTACCACAATACCTTCTGAAGGAACAGGATTAGGTATGAGTATTGCTAAGCAACTTATTGAAGCTCATCAAGGTTCCCTTTCTGTTGATAGTGCTTTAAATAAAGGTACTGTTATTCATATCAGTTTTAAATTGGATTTTATCTAATTTCTTCAAGTATATACAAAACTTATGGAAATGTTCTCTAATGAAGCATTTCCATAAGTTTCAATACTTCTTTACTACCACCACGTTAAATATCTATTGTATTTTCCTCAGATCGTTTACTTACAAAAAAGAAATAGATATTTACAATCATTATTAAACCTAAAATAAATACAGGATAATTATATATGTTCTGTATGGAGCCATTCATATCGGTGAACCCTATAGTTAACAAATTAAAATCAATTGTCTTTATCCCTAAATCATTTGTAATCATTTTATACACCGCAGATGCCTGAAAATAATTCCAAAACATAGTTAGTACAGCAATAGTCATTAAGATGATATTCGTAACAAAAGCTTTTTTTGTCATTTTTATACCCCTTTCAAGTTAAAGAAAAATAGTTTTAATTAATATCCTTTTTATCAAATGTAACTACTCCTAAAATTGTTGCTAGACTAAATATCACTAAATTTATTGATAAAAAGAACAATAAAGAGCTGATTCCTACTTCATCTGGTGAAGACATAGCAAGAGTGGATTGTGCCCAAGGATAAAAATTCCCCCATTCAGACCCTGCTGCTATAAACGCTACCATAGTAAGTGCAACATTTATTGCTATCGGTGTAACAAAGCTCTTAATTTGTGATGCCATCCAAAGTTGAATAGCTACTAAAGCACAAACTGCTAAGAACCCGAGACCAAACACCTTTAATAAGAAAAACCACGGTATAGTATCTTGGAGTCCAAATAATAATCCTGTGATAACAAACTCAGATATTAAAATCAGTTGCGTTAATAACACTAGAAATAAAATAATAATCATTTTAGTTATATAGATTATTATCCTTGAGGGAGGTAATGCCAACATTAGCTTCCAACCTCCTTCAGAATTTTCATTTCTACAACTTAAAGAACAATAAAATCCTGATAGTATAGGTAACATGATCATCCCATAAAATAGCGATGCTTGTGTCCATGCTTCTATCCATTCATTATCATCATTTTGCATTAAGATATCTTGATAAGTAAAAAAATTATTATAACCTAACAAACAACTAACAAGTGGGATTATTATTAATACTGCCCCAAGCCACTGTCTTCTTAACTTCATATATTCATTAAAAACCATTGTCTTTATCATCCCATTCACCCTCTATCCTATCTCATTTCTCTCTTACTAAAGTGAATCATACCGCTTATTAAGAAGAGTATGCCGACAATAAAACTCATAATGAAAAAAAATGAAAAATCTGTATTAGTAATTACTTTGTCAAATTTATCAGATGGTAAGATAGGTGTCCCCCAAATTGGATATACCCAAAATAACCATTTTATATTCTGTAGGAAAAATCCAGAAAGTGTGAATATTATCCCTAAAGAAATTGGGATTATTTGGTTATTACAAACCATTGATAGCCAAAGTTGAAAAGCCATTAATGGAAAAGATACAATATAGGGGTAAAAGGCTTGCTTTAAAATTAATCCCCATGGTATTGGGCCATTAAAGTCCAAAGAAAGACCAATAAAAAGAATAGACCCTACAATAAAAGTAGCTGAAAACATACAGAGTAAAAGTAAATAAATAAATTTTGATAAATATATAGAATATCTTGATATAGGTAAAGCGAATAATATTTTCCAGGTATTCGCTTCATGCTCAATATTGACTATTTTAGAAGCAAATATGGCAATACTTAAGGGAACCATTAGGAACATACCCCAATGACAACTAATAACAAGAAAAGACCATTCACTAGTATGTAACTCTTTCGCTATATCCCTATTAAAATCAAGCCTAAAATAAAAATCAGAAAAGTTCATAATAAAAACAAATAACGGAAAAATGGAAGCAATAAACAATAACTTCGATCGTTTAAACTTTAACCTGTCTCCTATTATGATTTCTCTCATGAATATTCCCCCTTAATAATGTTAAGAAAGACATCTTCAAGAGTAGACTTTACTTCTTCAATTCTGTATACCGAAAGATCAGACTCAACCAAAATATTATTCACCAAAGAAATATGCTTATCATCGGTTTTGTTTAAAATCAAATTACTGTTATTATCCAATTGAATATTGTAATCGAATTTGTTTTCCAATATAAGTTTAGCTTTACTAGCATTATCCACACGTACTTTAATCTGTAAATCACTCTTATTACGTAATACCTCTATGGAATCTTGGAAAATTAAATTTCCTTCTGAAATAATTCCTACCTGTGTAGCCATTTGATCAATTTCACTAAGTAAATGACTAGAGATTAATATTGTTATCCCATCAGAATCTGGTAGACTTTTAATTAAATCACGAATTTCATGGATGCCTGCCGGATCTAAACCATTTGTAGGTTCATCCAAAATAAGTAATTCAGGTTTTCCTAAAAGTGCTATTGCAATTCCAAGTCGTTGTTTCATTCCTAAAGAATATTGTTTAACTAATTTATTTTTAGCCTTTGTTAATCTAACAATATTTAATACTTCTTCAATTCGCTTTTCTGATACATTAAGCATACGTTGTATAATTCTAAGATTTTCATAACCCGTTAGATGACCATAATAAGAGGGGGATTCAACCAAAGATCCTACTTTTTTCAATATTTGATTTCTATCACTTTCTAGTTGTTTTCCAAATAAAGTAACAGATCCAGATGTAGCCTTTATTAACCCTAATAACATTTTTATAGAAGTGGATTTTCCTGAACCATTAGGTCCTAAAAAACCATAAATTTCCCCTTTCTTAACTTGCATATTTAAATCATTTACAGCATATGCCGTTTTATACTTTTTGCATAAATTAACAGTTTCAACTATGTTATCGCACATCATGAGCACCTCCAGTGACAGTATACAAATTGAAACAAAAAACAATCTTAACTTTATATTAATTCGATATTAACTTTTATAAATATGTACCCACTCAACATCCACACTACTTAAATAAGCGTGTGAAACATCATCGAATTATACTATCGAAATAACATAAAAATAATATCGACCATACCTCTATATAGAAATTAAAAATACTGCATTTGGCTTCGCTAACAGAGGGTTGGATTAAATCTTTTTTTATCGCAGGATATTCTAACAGCTTTATTTCCCTCCTGAAAAGCATTAGTTCTATACCAAAATGTTGTTTCTTTTGCAAAACAATATCCTTTGCAACAGGTGCATTTTATTATAGAAAACGATATTTGCTAAAAAAAGCCAGACACAAAAAATCTTTGCGTCTGGCTTTTACGTTATGGGTGGTCTTAGACATTCAAAGCGATGCTTAAATATCCATCTTCTCAATTTTTCGAAACGATGCATAGGCCACGCTTATACCGATTATAGCTAAAACAATTGGTATAAAAATAATATCATTTAACGAGAAGTTCCCTGTATTGGAAGATACAACTGATACAATGAAAATGGATGAGATAATGGTTACTGGAATGGAGTATTTTCTCATTCCAAAATACAATGGGATCAATGCGATGCAGGATGCTGCAATGGCATTCATTATAACAATAGGGATTCGTTGAATGATTACAGAAATTGTTAATGTATCTGAAAACAAATGAAGATTACTAATAATGGTACAAAAAACTGCTGATACAAAAACGTTTGATACGATTATTGCACTAAAGGTAAAAAGAACAATAATAGCCAATTTTGAAGCCATTAATTTCTTTCTATTTATTGGGTACATAAATGCTAAAGTGATTGTTTTGTATTTAAATTCGCTAATAATAAGTTTGGCGATTAATGCACTTGCAAAGATAATAAATACAGCCCTTACAGTAGAATCTATTATACTAAGAACAGTCTGATAATTTTCAAAGACAGCATCTCCTTCTATTTTTGTGATGAATAAAAGCATAAACATAATAGCTAATATCACAAAATTTGCGAAGATAGCACGTTTTATATAGGAACCTATATGAAATTTTTTCATCTCTAGACGCATTAAGTTAAGCATTAACTACACCCCCATTGATTAACTTTAAGAAATAATCCTCTAATGAGCTTGATTTTTTACTAATCCCCTCGATTTCAATATCATGTTCAATTAATGTTTTTGATAATACCTTTTGTGAAGCTGTCGATTCATATATACGAATACAATTGTCATCTATTAGTTTGAAATTAGTAATATTTAATGTACTTTCTAAAATAAAGGCAGCCTTTTTCCCATCATTCACAATCACTTCTATATAATCTACCTGACTACGATTCACAGCTTCCATTGAAACCTCCGTGATCAATCTTCCATTCTTAATAACGCCAATTGTATCAGCTAGTTGTTCAATTTCCCCTAAGATGTGGCTGGAAACAATAAGTGTAATGCCATACTCTTTACAAAGCATTTTGAATAACTCTCGTATTTCTTTAATACCCACTGGATCTAGTCCATTAATCGGCTCGTCTAAAATAAGCAATTCTGGCTTCGTAATAATAGCTCGTGCAATGCCTAACCGCTGTTTCATTCCTAAAGAAAAGTCTTTAACACGCTTCTCCTCTGTATTTGTTAATTTCACTAAATCGAGAACATGGCTAATTTCTTTCTTATCATAATAGCCCATGTATTCGCAGTGTAATTCTAGGGTTTCCTTTGCTGTCAAATCTTCATAGAAAATGGGATATTCAATAATCGTGCCCAACCTTTTTAGCACTTCGTATGATTGGTCTGTCAATTTTTGACCTAAGATTTCAATATCCCCACTCGTTGGCTTTGTTAGGTTCGTTAGCATTTTCATTACCGTCGTTTTTCCGGCACCATTGGGACCTAAGAAGCCATAAATCTCTCCCTTCTTCACATGCATATTGACAGCAGAAACCACTTCTTTTCCGTCAAACACTTTGGTAAGTTGATTTGTTTTCACAATATATGTCATGTCAATCTCTCCCTCAAATGTAACTAAATTTATTATAAAAAATGAAGCTCTCTAATTTATTAATTGATTCTTACAAATTTCTTAAGTACAGAAGAAAGGCCTGTAAAGCGTTTAAAGCTCTACAAGCCTTCTGTTTTAGTACACCATTCTTTTTAACGTTATTGTAAAAATAGTCTTTTCATATGGGATACTGGAGAGCTGAATAGAGCCATCCATTAGTTCTACAAGACGTTTAGTGATCGTTAAGCCAAGACCGCTACCTTGGAAGGTTTTATTTCTGGAATCTTCAAGCGTATACATTCTTTCAAAGACATTATCTATATGATATTCATCTATTCCCTTGCCCCGATCCCATACATCAATATAAATACTTGTATCATCATTTCTTACGGACAGTCCAATCACATTGCCACCTGCCCCATAAGTAATAGCATTTGACAATAAATTGTTCAAAGCCCTATCTAATGCCTCTTCATTACCTAGCGCATATATTGGTGACTCTGGTATTACAATCTCTATCTCTAACCCCATAGATGTAACCATATCGTAAAATGATAAAATATTTTTCCGGCAAATTTCACTTATATTAATTTTTGTCATTGGATAATTGGTATCTCCAGCCTCCAACTTTGCTAGGTCAAAAAATGTATGGATAATTTTTAATACTTCCAATGTTTTCGAATGAACACCAGTTAATAATCGCTGCCGCTCCTCCGCACTAATCGAGTGATTAAGCTGTAGTATTTCAGTATAGCCTAGGACAACCGTTAATGGCGTTTTAAGATCATGCGAAATATTTGTCAGCATCTTTTTCATAGAGCTTTCCATTTTCCGATGTGTTGCCAGCACTTTTTGATTGTGATCTAGCAATGCATTCAACACAATAAGTAGCTGCTGTATTTCTTGATTAGCTGTCGGTACTAAGATTTTTTCACTTGTTTCTTCATTAATGATTGCTTGCAGTTTTCTATGCATGTACTGAATAGTAGCGCTCTGTTGTTTTTTTGCTTTCACTTGAAACATAATAATTCCTATGAGTAACACTATAAGTAATAATAGAAATATAACCATCTGTTTATCCTTCAAACTTATAGCCAATTCCCCAAAGCGTTTTAATATATTGAGGGTTGGACGGATCATCTTCCATTTTTTCGCGCAATCTTCTTATATGTACATTAATAATATTTTCATCTCCATAGTAATTGTCATTCCAAATCAATTGATAAATTTGCTGTTTTGTAAAAACGCGATTACGATTTGTCACGAATAATTTTAAGATGGCAAATTCCTTTGAAGTGAGCTTTACTTGTTGTCCGCTCTTCTCTACTGAAAAATTAATAAGGTCGATTGTTAGGTTATCTATCTCTATTAAATCTTTCTTCTCCTCTATTTGATTGGCGTATTTGGTTGCCCTTCTAATGGCAGCTTTGACACGTGCTGAAAATTCCAGCATTGAAAATGGCTTTGCAATATAATCATCTGCCCCTAATCCTAGCCCTAATGCTTTATCTACATCGCTATCCTTCGCAGACATAATGATAATCGGCAGTGATGCCTGCTCTCGTATTATCTTTAAAACTTCTAATCCATTTAGTTTCGGTATCATAATATCTAAAATCACTAAATCAAAGGGTTTATTTAAACAATTTTGTAATGCCTCTTCTCCATTCACTGCTGAAGTAACAAGGAATCCCTCCATCGTTAAATAACTTTCTACCATTTCCCTAATGGCTTCATCATCTTCTACTAGTAAAATTCGCTTTTGCACTTTTCATGTTCCTCTCCATAAATTTAATCCTATGCTATTACTGTCACTGCTTTAAAATACATGATATCAAGATGGAAGCAATCATATATAATTTACCATATATCATTTTTTTGTTTCATCATTTTAAAAAATAAAAAAAGCTGTCCCATAGCCATCATTCAATGGTTTACAGAACAGCTCTATTATTTAATCCTCCACTCTTAAATCACAGTCTTTTAGCGGAAGCATTTTTGTTTTATGTTTGATTTTGTAGCCAAACCATAGCAGTAAAAACAGTGGAATACCAATATAAGAAACGAGAATACCATACCAGTCAATTTTGTCACCAATAAAGGCTGAATAGTTTTGTCCAATGACAACAATCATACAAACCGTAAAGGCGAAAAGCGGGCCAAATGGGTATAGCTTTGCTTTATATGGTAGCAATTGTGGATCCAAGCCTTGCGCTTCGAAAGCCCGGCGGAATCGATAATGACTAAATGCTATACCAAGCCAAGCAATGAAGCCAGACATTCCTGAGGCATTTAAAAGCCAAATATAAACTACTCCATCACCAAAGAATGATGCTAAAAATGCAAGACATCCTACAGCTAATGTGGCTATTAATGCATAGATTGGAATACCGCGACGGCTTAATTTTGTGAAAAACTTTGGTGCATGTCCATCCACAGCTAATTGCCATAGCATACGAGATGAGGCATAAAGCCCTGAATTTCCTGCTGATAGCATGGCCGTTAAAATAATAGCATTCATTAAGGAAGCAGCAAAGGCAATGCCTAAGCGATCAAATACTAGTGTAAATGGCGATACAGCAATATCTTCTGATAATAAACGCTCATCTGTGAATGGAATCAACATCCCAATCGCACCAATCGCTAAAATATAAAATAAAAGAATACGCCAGAACACAGATTTTACAGCTTTCGGAATACTTTTTCCAGGATCATCCGTTTCACCAGCTGTAATCCCAAGAAGCTCTGTTCCTTGAAATGAAAATCCCGCTGCAAGAAAAATACCGAATGTAGCAAGGAAACCACCATGAAACGGTCCGTCACTAATAAAGAAATTTGTAAAGCCCACAGGTGCCTGTCCACCTAAAATACCAAAAATCATTAATATGCTGATAATAATGAACACAATCACAGTTGCCACCTTAATCATAGCAAACCAATATTCACTTTCCCCATAGCTTTTTACAGATAATAAATTAAAGGTTAAAACAACAGCAATAAATAATACTGTCCAAATTGCAGATGAACTATCTGGGAACCAATATTTCATAATTAATGATACAGCTGCGATTTCTGCCGCAATTGTGATTGCCCAGTTATACCAATAGTTCCAGCCCAGTGCAAAACCTAAAGCTGGATCTACAAATTTCGTAGCATACGTACTAAACGAGCCTGAGGATGGCATATAGGCTGCCATCTCACCTAGGCTTGTCATTAAAAAGTACACCATTATACCAATTAGGGCATAGGCTAATAATGCACCGCCAGGACCTGCCTGTGCAATGGCACCACCACTGGCTAAAAAAAGCCCCGTGCCAATTGTACCGCCTAAAGAAATCATTGTAATATGACGGCTTTTCAATTCTTTTTTCAGCTTTGGCGCTTTATGACCGAGCTGATTCACTTTTATCTCACTCACGATATAGCTTCCTTCCTAATATAAGAGGCAAAAAAATACCATCACATGAACACTGTGATGGCTAAGTTAATCCTCAGTTTTTTCTAAATGATAGCACAACACGTTGTTCAAACGTGACAGTTCTGTTCCTTTCGGAGACAGCCCCAGCATGAGGCTTTCAAGTCCCCTCACACTTCGGCAGTATTTCCTTTCAGCTAATCTCATCAATGCTTGTCATTTCCATTAGCATACTCCTAAATACCGCGACCTCTACCTCAATACTAACATGAGGCATATAAATATTAAATTTATGATGTGTACTAGTTTAACATAAGACATTTTACATTTCAATACAATGAGTAAAGTTCTGTATTTTATGAATATTCTACTATTTTTAATATTGTGATAAAGTAGTATAGTGATTTAATTATAATTGAATGCAAACAGGGGGGATTTATTTTGACAACAAATGAAGATTCAACTAGTTATCCTAGCAGGAAAATTAGCTGGAGGGGAGCTACCTTATTATTAGTCATTGGCGTTATTTGTATTGCCTCGACATTACGAATGCCATTAACAGTTGTGGGACCTATTATTTCTTTTATACGAGAAGATTTAGGTATATCAAATGTATTAGCTGGATTTCTAACCACTATTCCTCTTCTCGCTTTTGCGATTATATCGCCTTTTGCACCAGTTGTTGCACGTAAATTGGGACTTGAGCTAACACTATTTTTATCCACTATCCTTTTAGCATTAGGTATTGTATTACGCTCTCTGGGAACAACAAGTCTACTTGTGTTTGGAACTATGCTAATTGGGGTTGCTATTGCATTTGGAAATGTACTTATTCCGGGATTACTCAAGTTAAAATTTCCTTATCATGTGGGCTTACTTATGGCATTTTTTACAATGTCCATGAATTTAACAGCAGGACTCGGTGCTGGGATTAGCTACCCTATCGCCCGATCATCTCTAGGTTGGCAAGGAGCACTGGCTATTGCACTTATTCTAGTTGTGTTAACTATTTTAATTTGGATTCCACAATTAAAGTTTAATAAACCCGAGCCCACTGTAAAGAAAACGAAAGAACGTTCACCTTTATGGAAATCCCCAGTTACCTGGGCAGTAACAGGTGCTATGGGATTACAATCATTGTTATTTTATACAACTGCAGCATGGATTCCTGAAATTTACATATCACAAGGGTTAGCTGCTGATCGTGCAGGTTGGATGTTCTCCATCATGCAATTTTCGCAAGTTCCAATGGCTTTAGCTGTGCCAATCATTGCTAGTAAAATGACGTCTCAGCGACCTCTTGTCTTAATGTTTACAGCGTTTTACTTAATAGGCTTTGTTGGCGTTGTCATGGAGTGGACTAGCCTTGGGGTACTTTGGATGATTCTATTAGGCCTAGCAGGTGGGGCTTCCTTTGCCTTAGCCATGATGTTCTTCACACTCCGCACTCGTACAGCCTTTGAAGCTGCTGATTTATCAGGCTTTGCGCAATCATTAGGCTATTTATTTGCTGCAATTGGTCCTATTCTTTTTGGCTACCTGCATGATTTATTTGGTGGCTGGAATATTGCTGGCTGGCTCTTTGTCGTTGTAGCTGTAATACTCTTTTTATGTTCATTTAGAGCCTCTAAAGATGAATATGTCCATTAAATTAAAGCAGATGGGAAAACCAGTCTTGTTCTCCATCTGCTTATTTTCTGTGCTTATACTTTTTTATTTATCATGCTGTTTTAATATAGTTAGCAGCTCATCAAGATCTTTTGTGGCTTCTTTGTTATGAGCATTTATAGCAGTAAAAATTGGAAGAGCCTCTTGTAAGAGTAAATGACTAAAATAATAATAGCTCAAAAAAGCCTGCTGCTCATAGCCCTTTGGCGTTTCTTCCTCCCATTCCAGTTCATCATCCTCCTCATCTTCTATCCATAAATATTTGGCCTCTAGTAGCTCCTGCATAGTTTGAACCGTATATGCTGGGTCTAAATAATCCTCAGTAATCACTTGCGCCACAGCTAAATAAAGCTCTATTTCTTGTAATGAAACGTCTTCCATGTTTTTGTTGGCAAGCTTTTTTAAAAGGATAAGCAAAACCCATGGTGTCACCTGCCATAATGTGCCTTGATGCTCAATTAATTCAGCAAGCTGCTGAAATTGCTCCTGTTCAATCAGCTGAGGGATAGCTGTTCCTCTACCGTAGGGTGTCGTCAATTGTTGCCATGGGATATTCGGGATAGGCTGGTTCAACATTTGGATTGCTCCTCTCCTAAAAAACAAGATAGCTTAAGTGTAAATGGGATTATTGCGATTGTATATAGGTACTAAGAGAGGCAATCTAGAACAGTATTTTATCGATAAATATGCATCATTGCTGATACTTCTGACTGCATGAATAATATGGCAAACTAAAAGAGGCAATAGTTGTGGATAGTGGAATTAATGGAGATCTCCGTAAAATCCTTCAGGAGCTGTTGGGATATTTAACAGCTCCTTTACAGTTAATAGTATGGCTTTTGATAGAAGTAATTTGGTGTATGATAAATATTTATATAAGGTTTATGAAATATATGAGTCGTTGCAGGCGAAAGCGGCGGTATTAACCATGTCCAGTTGCCTGTCAGTTCTCGCCCTACCGATTCCTCTGCTTCTTCAAACAGTTTAAACTGTTGTGCTGCTGTATGATGATCCACAATGCTCACTCCATCTTCTTTAAAAGAATGAAGGACAGCAATATTAAGCTCCACTAATGCACGGTCTCGCCAAAGAGAGGCTTGTTTACTCGTATCAAGATTAAATATCTCTGCAATAGCTGGTAGCATATTATAGCGATCATGATCTGCTAAATTACGTGCACCGATTTCTGTCCCCATGTACCAGCCGTTAAACGGGGCTGCTTGAAAATCAATACCCGCCATTTGAAAACGCATGCTTGAAATAATAGGTACGGCATACCATTTCAACTGTAATTTCTCCACACCCACTGCCTCGGGATGACGAATTGGTACCTCTAAAATATATTCTGTTGGAATTGTAAACAGCTGTGGAGCACGCCCATCTACCTGTACGACAAGTGGTAACACGTCAAATGGTGTTCGCTGACCTTTCCAGCCTAATGATTCACATACTTTTGTAAACGCAATGGAACTTGAATCACCAATAACACCTGCTTCCGTTTCATAGCCTGCATAACGAATTAACTGATGATTCCATATACGTACTCGATCTGAAGCAAACACGGTTATGGTTGGACGAATTTTCCCACTATTTGTTGCATAGTCAATATGCTCTAGTAGCTTTTGAAAAATGTGCTGTTCCTCTAAAACATCACGTGCATCTACTACATGTAATGACTGCCAGAACAGGCGACCAATACATTTGTTGCTATTACGCCATGCAACCCGTGCACCAAAAATTAGTTCGTCTGTTGTTGGACTGTATTCTCCTGCACTTCTAATCTGTTGTAATCTATTCTCTAACCAAAATTCAGATTCATTTTGCTCTGCCTGATATAGATTTAAGAACTGTTGTATCTCCTGTATATTCATGTCGATTCCTCCACCTACCCTCATATTAGAGGAACAAAACAGGAAGCACCACGAAAATATCTTTAGAAAAAACATACATATTGCATATATGAAATAGTTTGTTCAAATTTAATGATGGCTATCATGTAATTTCATGAAGGCTCAAAAGCTTTATTTATCAAGCTCTAATTAATGTAATAATTTCTTTAATAACTATTAAAACTAATTAATAGTCACTAAATATCATATGTTAGCCACTTGTCTTTAAATCGTAATATACAAATCAATTAAACTGTATGTGGTCATTGTACCATTCTGTAAATCCTATTGTATTCCACAAAAAAACACCTACCGAAGCAAGTGTTTTGATAATGTCTATTTTGAATTAGAGCTCTGTACTCCTTATATGCTATTAACACTCCACATTATTTTCTGAAAGCTCATCTTCTTTGGGAGCTCTAACAGATTCTATAAACCGCTTTTCAGACGCACCAAATTCTTTATAATTTACTTGTGCTTGATGCAAAGAAACATTATTTGGGCCAATCACTTTATCTGGCATGTCTTGTCCCACAGCATCATATTGCCAATAACAAACTTCACAAATATCATAGTCACGCTCAACTGTGAAATACCCACAAGACGGACATTTTTTTATTGTCATTTTATCACCTTTTCTATTTTGGGGCATAAAGTTCATTCTGTTTTAACCAATACATAATTTTATGTTCTGGTTTAAAGTAAGTTGATATCCCTCCATACTTTAACCTCCCCATCATCGGGCGGTCCTTTTAAGCTTTTAATAGTCTAAAATAATTCACTACATATAATCATTAAAAATAGAGACAATATGTAAAAAAACTATCTCCGAAAATATGTTATCCTCAGCATTCCCGTATGGTTTGAAACAATAGAAGACAAGTCAAATAAGGAACAAGTGGCAATGACTATTACAATTTCTTTTCGTTTTGGGAACTGAGGAACGTATCACAATAAATTTGCTGATCTTTCTCTATACCTTTTATAAATGCATAGTTATTACCCCATTCACACATTGTGTTTAATACTGGTACAAATGATTTTCCTAGATCAGTTAAGCTGTATTCCACTTTTGGAGGTACTTCTTTAAATACTTCTCTTTGTACAAGTCCATCTCTTTCTAACTGTTTCAATTGATCTGTTAGGACTTTTTGTGTAATTCCAGGTATTAATTCATAGAACTCCTTTGTCCTTACTGATTTTTGGCTCAAGAAAAAGAGTATTAAGCATTTCCATTTTCCACCTGCAATGTTCATGAAAATGTTGATTCCAGTATTATAGTTAACCATCTGTTTCCTCCTAACTCCTAAAAAGGCACTTTAAAGTGGCTATACCACTTTAAAGTGCGTTATTTTCTTATTTATTATTGCTTACTATAATTAAAGCTGCAACATAATAATAATTTCGGAGTTGATAGCATGAGTGTAAAAAATATTTTAGAAAAAAGACGTTCAGTTAGACATTATGATCCAAGGTATAAAATTAGTTCAGAAATTCTAACCTCATTAGTTGAAAGTGCAAGTAAGTCACCTAATGGTAATAATATACAATCTACTCGTTACTTAATTATTGATGAGCCAGACTTAAGAAATTTATTACTACCTATAGCTTTTAATCAGCAACAAGTGATAGAGGCTTCAACATTAATTGTTATGTTGGGAGATTATCAGGCATTCGATAAAGAAAATATTATTAAGATACATGAAGAAGGCTTTCAAGCTGGTTATTTTGATGAATCACTAAGAGATTATCTAGCGAATGCTGCAATAAATTATTATGAAAATAAATCTAAGGAAGATCTAAAGCTAGAGTTAACTAGAGATGTAAGTCTTGCTTCAATGTCATTAATTTTGTTAGCAAATGAAGCTGGTTTTGAGACAATCACAATGTCAGGTTATGATTCTAGGAAATTAAAAGAAATCTTAAATATTTCTGAAAGGTATTTAGATGTTATGCTTATAGCTATTGGTAAAGGTATTAAAGCTGGTCATAAGACCGTAAGACATAATGTAAATAAAGTATTGTATAGAAACCAAATCATTTAGGTGCTTTCTTAGTATCTGATTATGTTAAATAGGTAGACAAAGAAATATGTATTGTTAATGTAAGCAAAAATGACCTGTTACTCATTTAAAGTGAGTACCGGTCATTTATTTATATGATTTAAATTTGTAAGTCTTCACCTTGTGTATCAAGGCTTAAATAACCCACACCAGTAAGTTCTTTATAAACTTAAAATTATTTACCTCTGACTTTGAACTGTCTATAGATTCATTAATTGGCTCTATCTAGTGCAGGATCATACTTTCTAATGCACTATGATAATTCCTCTCAAATGACCATGGTTTCATTTAGGATGGTATTATAATTTTTGGCTTATAATTTCACTATTTTATAAGGCAATTTGATTGACATACATAAAGAAAAAAGCATGTAACACACAACTGTGCTACATGCTTGATGACCCGTACGGGATTCGAACCCGTGTTACCGCCGTGAAAGGGCGGTGTCTTAACCACTTGACCAACGGGCCGTGGCTCCGAAGGCAGGACTCGAACCTGCGACAACCTGATTAACAGTCAGGTGCTACTACCAACTGAGCTACTTCGGAATAATGATGGGCCTAAATGGACTCGAACCATCGACCTCACGCTTATCAGGCGTGCGCTCTAACCAGCTGAGCTATAGGCCCCATTTTGGAGCGGGTGATGAGAATCGAACTCACGACATCAGCTTGGAAGGCTGAGGTTTTACCATTAAACTACACCCGCAAATAATGGTGGGTCAGGACGGAATCGAACCGCCGACACTTAGAGCTTCAATCTAATGCTCTACCAACTGAGCTACTGACCCGAAATGGAGGAGGTAGAGGGATTCGAACCCCCGCGCGGTGTTACCCGCCTGTCGGTTTTCAAGACCGATCCCTTCAGCCAGACTTGGGTATACCTCCAAAAATATTGAAATGGTGGAGCCTAGCGGGATCGAACCGCTGACCTCCTGCGTGCAAGGCAGGCGCTCTCCCAGCTGAGCTAAGGCCCCAAATAAAATAAAGATGGTCGGAATGACAGGATTCGAACCTACGACCCCTTGGTCCCAAACCAAGTGCTCTACCAAGCTGAGCTACATTCCGAAAACATACTATGGCGCGCCCGACAGGAGTCGAACCCATAACCTTCTGATCCGTAGTCAGACGCTCTATCCAATTGAGCTACGGGCGCATATGTATCTATCAATTTCGCCTTGGTGTAATTATTGCGTCCGGATTTTGAATTGTACCTAGGCCTGCACGATGCAGGTCAGTTAGCCGTTTTCCCAGGATGCGAAGATTTTAGGTAACATCCTTTTGTTCATTCCTTTGAAAATCCGTGACATCCGCCGGAGGCTTTATCTTCATTCAGTAGGTGTTTGGACAACCACTGAAAGAATGAAGATAAAAATGATGAGCCATGAAGGACTCGAACCTTCGACCCTCTGATTAAAAGTCAGATGCTCTACCAACTGAGCTAATGGCTC
>NZ_DKJS01000033.1:0-21965 GCF_002455205.1 Lysinibacillus sp. UBA6686
GAGAAAAGCGCTCGGCTCGAGAAGAAAAACGCTCGGCTCCTGAATAAAAACGCTCCACCCAGAGAAAAAAACGCATTTATGAAAATTTCATTTAATAAAAATAAAGCTAAAACCTTTGGGCTAGCCTTTAGTCCGTGTCTAGCAATAATATGGAGGAATTCACTATGAATAAACAATGGGCAAGTGTTATCATTGCTGCTTTTTTTGAGGTCGGTTGGGTCATAGGCCTAAAGCATGCGGGAAATAGTATTGAATGGATAGGTACAGCCGTTGCTATTTTTGTAAGCTTTTATTTATTAATTAAAGCTGGGGAAAGTTTGCCTGTCGGAACGGTTTATGCAGTATTTGTAGGCTTAGGTACGGCGGGAACGGTGTGTGCGGATAGCTTGCTATTTGGAGAGCCGTGGAAAATCGCTAAAATTTTATGTATTGTCGTGTTACTTTCAGGGGTGGTGGGCTTAAAGCTTGTAACTGGAGAGCCAAAAGATAAAGAGGTGAGTGAATAATGGCATGGATGGCATTGGTGATTGCAGGGCTCTGTGAGATGATGGGTGTTTATATGATTAGCAAATATAACGATACTAAGAGCATTAAAAATTTAGCACTGCTGATTTTTGCATTTACCCTAAGTTTTGCGGGCCTTGCATATGCTATGGAAACTTTACCGATGGGCACAGCCTACACTATTTGGACAGGAATCGGAGCGGCGGGAGGAGCATTGCTAGGTATGCTATTCTTTAATGAATCAAAGGATTGGAGACGGATTTTCTGTATTGCGTTGGTCCTAGGAGCAGCAATTTTCTTAAAATTATTATCATAAATAAAAGCACTTCCACATTAAACGGAAGTGCTTTTTGAAAATATTATTTTTTTACATCCTTTGTCCATTCAGCTACTTTATCAGCGTTTTTCTCTATCCAGTCTTTAGCGGCGTCTTTTGGATCTTTGCCATCCATAACTTCAAGCATTACACTTTCTAAATCCTCAGATGTCCAATGGAAATTATCTAGGACAGAATAGACATCTGGTTGATCCTCTTTTAAGCCTTTGCGAACGAAGGTATTAATTGTTTCTTCCCCGCCGTAAACACCCTTTGGATCCTCTAAATATTTTAGATCATATTTTGCGAATTTCCAGTGAGGAGACCAGCCTGTCACGATAATTTCGTCTTTATTTTTAATGGCCTTTGCCAGGGAAGTTGTCATGGCGCCAGATGAAGAGGTTATTAGATTCCAATCTGATAAGTTATCGTATTCCTCTAACGCCTTATCAGTTGCAGCCGTGATTCCTGCACCAGGCTCTATACCTGTTATTGTGTGATCCGCCTCATTTGCTAAATCCTCGATTGAATTTATATTCATATAACTTGGTACTACTAAACCAATTTTTGCACCAGCCAGGTTTTCACCTAGCTCATCTAAATCAGCCTTATATTTTTCGTATTGAGAGGCATGTGTATGAGGTAGCCAAGCAGCAACCATTCCATCTGCTTCCCCTTTTGAAACAGCCTCCCACATAATAGCATTATCAAGCGGTGTTAATGTTACATTATATCCTAAGTCCTCAAGCACCTGACCTACGACATTCGTGGAAGCAATTTCTGTATCCCATTCCACATAGGCAAGGTTGACATCCTTTGAGTCTCCGCTGCTTTTGTTAGAATCATCACCACTACATGCAGCAAGCATAAAGCCAAGACCTAAAGCCATTCCTAATTTAGATAAAGTTTTCAATTTCATCGAATCTTCCTTTCTTATTTATATAATCAAAAAAACGCTATGTTTTTTCTAGGCTGCCTTCTTTTTATTAAAGCTCTGTGTTAAACGATCAATAATAATCGCGAAGATTACTAGACTCAAACCTGCTACAAATCCATTACCAACTTGTGTACGTTGCAGTGCAGTCAATACTTCACGACCAAGTCCAGGTGCGCCAATCATTGAGGCAACGACCACCATTGATAGTGAAAGCATAACGGTTTGGTTAATACCTGCCATGATGGTTGATTTTGCGAGTGGAATCTCCACTTTAAATAATTTTTGGCTAGCTGTACTGCCGTAGGAATCTGCAGCTTCCACTAACTCTTTTGGAACCTGGCGAATACCGAGATTCGTCATACGTACTGTTGGAGGTAATGCAAAAATAACAGATGCAAAGACACCAGGTACAATTCCAATGCCAAAGAAGGCAACTGCGGGAATTAAGTATACGAAGCCAGGCATTGTTTGCATAAAATCAAGTATGGGCTTAATAACATTTTCTGCTACATTCGATTTGGACATAAGGATGCCAAGTGGAATACCAATAATAATTGAAATAATACTTGAGAAAAGTACAAGTGTAGTTGTTTCCATAAGATGTGACCATAAGCCTTGGTTATAAATAAAAAGCAGGCCTATGAATGAAAAAGCAGCTAGTCCAAATTTCTTGCCCGTGATGAAAAAGGCAAAAATGACGACAAGTATTATAAGAATAATGGCAGGAATGTTTATTAATAAATCAGTGACCTGATTCATGAGTAGTTTTCCAGATTTTTGAATAGCGTTAAACAACACTGAAAAATTACTCGTCAACCAGTCCATAGCTGATTCTACCCATGGAGCAAGAGGGATTGTTGGAATATTGTCTAAAAAATTATTCATGTGTTATAGCCTCCTCATCGCTAGTTGATAATGCTTCGATGACAACACCACGAATGAGAACTCCAAGTAAGCGCTCATCTTTTACAACTGCAATAGGAGTAGGAGAATTATGAATCAAACCTAAAATGTCCTGTAATAGCATATCTGGTGGAACGGTTAACACCTCTGATTGAACAATGGTATGCACGGTTTGTTCATGCTTTTTAGCAGCTGCTAGGGCGTCATCAGCTGTAATATAGCCTTTTAAATGACGATTTTTGTCAACCGCCATTAGCAAACTAACTGCCTCTTGGCGCATTCTCTTAAGAGCTACAGCAGGACCATCTAAGTCAACATTGACATATACAGGCCGAACCATAACATTTTCAGCAGTTAATACTTTAGAACGATCTACATCTTCCACGAAGGTTTTGACATAATCATTTGCTGGATTAGTTAAAATTTCTTCCCCTGTGCCAATTTGAATAATGGAGCCATCCTTCATAATGGCGATACGATCTCCAATACGCAATGCCTCATTTAAATCATGGGTGATAAATAAAATGGTTTTCTTCAATGTTCGTTGTAAATCGAGTAATTCATCTTGCATTTCTTTCCGAATTAATGGATCAAGTGCTGAAAAGGCTTCATCCATTAGTAAGATTTCAGGATCATTGGCAAGTGCACGCGCTAAACCAACACGTTGTTGCATACCACCTGATAATTGATTCGGATATTGGTCTTTATACGCGAGTAAGCCAGCATTTGCGAGTGCCTGTTCCGCTTTTGCTTGACGTTCATCCTTTGAGATGCCTCTGATTTCAAGGCCATATTCGGTATTTTGAAGAAGTGTACGATGGGGGAATAAACCGAAGTTTTGAAAAACCATACTCATTTTGTTCCTTCTGACATTCCGTAAATTTTCCTTTCCCATTGACGAAATATTTTCTCCATCGATATAAATGTTTCCACTGGTTGGTTCGATCAGTCGGTTTAAAAGCCGAATAAGTGTTGATTTCCCACTTCCTGATAATCCCATGATGACGAAGATTTCACCTTCATTTACTGTAAAGCTTGCATCATAGACACCAACAGTTGCACCTGTTTCTTTTAAGATATCAGTCTTGCTTTTTTGTTGCTTGACGAGTTCTAATGCTTGAGGAATATGCTTCCCAAAAACTTTTGAAACATGCTCCACCTTTATTTTTTCCATAGAACCACTCCTTTCGAAGAATAATTTAGCCTTGGCGTAAATATGCTGTTACATAAATAAATATTTTGTCCGGTTTTGAATAGTGTTTGCATCATTCTTTTTTCTCAAATTCCGTGACATTTGCCAGAGACTATATCTTCACATCTGCATCTCATCACCTATAAAGGTGGGAGTATTCTATAGCCGGTATTTCACTTTCGCTACAAACATTTGCTGCATGAAGATAAATACTATTTGAGGATAATGATACCCAAAAATAAACAAGTAACAACTTAAGACTAACAAAGAGTTGTTACTTTTGTCAAATCGACAACCAAGAAAAAATCCGCTTGAACGCTGTGATATCAGCGCTTAAGCGGATTTTAATTTGGATATAAAAAGCTCTGAACACGAGCGAAGCTTTCATCATTGCCAATAAAGTAAATAATATCACCTTCCTCAAACGAAACATATGGTCCAGGTGATAGTAATAATTCATTTCCTCGACGGATACCAACAATCGTACTAGATGTATTTTGCCAAAAATTTAAAGCTTGTACTGTTTGATGGATGCAAGGACTTTCGGCAGTCATTTCTAATTGGTAGGGGATAAACGGGTTGACGGATCGGAAATGTTCTGTTCGACTAATCAGCTGTTTCGTTTTATCCTGTAGGTTCAATAATTCTTGATGCTGCTTTTGAATACTAATCATCAGCTCACTTTGTAGCTCGTGGACAGATTGTACATCCTGGAATTGTCGGACAAAATGGGCTGCCTTTTCGTATGATTTAATAATGACACCACTGCCTTTGGAAGCCTCTACAATTTCTAAGTCTTGTAAAACTGCGATAGCTCTTCTGGCTGTTTCTGCAGATACATTATATTGACTTGCAAGTGAGGATCTAGCATAAATTTTATCGCCAATACTATATTTTCTTTCTACAATTTTTGAAGCAAGATCCACCGCAATTTGCTGATATTTTGGCTGCTTCACCTGAACATTCTTTTCTAAGTTCATTCTAAACTTCCTTTCCATTACAATTACCTCAGCTTATTATAGACTAGCCTGCACAGAAAAAATAGCATTCCCATAAGCTATTAGTATATCATTAAAATGTCTTATAGCAGTTTTCGTTTCTATATATATTTAGCTATAGAATAGGAACAGTTATTTGACAGTTTTTAGTTATTATTATAAACTAAGTTACGTTATGTAAGTAATGTGAAAATACACGTGCTCAGTTAGTGGAATGAACTAGCTGTTACAATAGAAGGTTGGAGAAAAAATGACAATTACAACAAAAGTTATGGATATAGTGAAAGATAAAATGATCATTGTACAACACTCTAAAACAGAAAATATTTGCCTAGTTGGGCCAGTCAAGTTACCGGTGAAACAAGGTGATTTTTCAGCGATTTTTCAATGGTATAACTGGCTAAAAATAGATACAAGTTTATCGAAAGAAGAAGTCATTGATGGTTTAGCTTCTGCTAATTTAGCTTTCTCACAACAATCATCGGTTCTTGTTTATGGTGATTTTACCCATACAGACGATGCTTTAATCCGGATGCATAGTATATGTCATACAGGTGACATCTTTGGCAGTCAGCGCTGTGACTGTGGCTATCAATTACATGAATCGATGAAAATGATTGTAGAGCATGGCTGTGGAGCTATTTTTTATTTGGCGGATCATGAGGGGCGTGGCATTGGTTTATTCTCCAAATCTCTTGCCTATTTATTACAAGAAGAGGGATTGGATACAGTAGAGGCTAATCATGCACTAGGCTTCTCAGACGATATTCGTTCCTATGAAGAAGCAATTACAGTATTAGGTGCCCTACGTTCAAAGCCAGTTACGCTTATTACGAATAATCCGAAAAAGCTTGCAGCATTACAGGCACACGGCTTAGCTGCAGAAGGACATGTCCCATTATGGGGAGGGCTGACAGAAACAAACAGTTTTTATTTAAATACAAAAGTTGAAAGATCTGGACATATACGAGAAGAGAAGTGAGGTGAGCTGCGATGACGACAGATGAGAAATATATGCAATTAGCACTGGATCTAGCAGCTAGTGCAAGAGGCAATACGAACCCCAATCCGCTTGTTGGGGCAGTAATCGTAAAAGACGGCATTATAGTAGGCACAGGCTTACACAGAAAAGCGGGTGAACCACATGCGGAGGTACATGCATTTCGTATGGCTGGAGAACATGCGAAAGGTGCCACACTTTATGTAACACTTGAGCCATGTTCACATTATGGAAAAACACCTCCTTGCGCGAATTTAGTGAAGGAATCTGAAGTTAAGCGCGTTGTTGTTGCCATGCAAGATCCCAATCCTGCAGTTGCTGGACGTGGAATTCAACTGCTACGTGATACAGGGATTGAGGTAGCTGTGGGCGTATTAGAGGAACAGGCTCAACGCTTAAATGAACGTTTTATTCATAATATGTTAACAAAACGACCATTTATCATTTCAAAGTACGCGATGACCTTAGATGGAAAAATCGCGACTCATACAGGACATTCTAAGTGGGTAACAGGGGAGGCGGCTCGTCAGGATGTTCATCATATTCGACATCAAGTTGATGGGATTTTAGTTGGTATTGGCACGGTGATAGCTGACAATCCTTCCTTGACAACAAGATTACAAGAGGAATACGGGAAAAATCCGGTACGTATCATTATGGATAGCACACTCCGTATTCCAGCACATGCTCATGTCCTAGATGTAAAAGAAGCAGACACAATTATTGTTTGTGATGAGGATGCAAGTTTTGAGAGAATAACAGCCTTACAAGAACAAGGTATAACTGTTATGAAAGTGCGCCGTAATCAAGAGGGCCTTAGGATTGATGATATGCTTGATAAGCTCTATCAATATGGTATTACTGATATTTTAGTGGAGGGTGGCAGCACAGTAAATGCCTCCTTTTTACAGCAGGGTGCCATTGATAAATTTGTCATTTATATAGCACCAAAAGTTCTTGGAGGAAAATTATCCTTAACACCATTTGCTGGTCCGAATCCTTTGACAATGGATGCATCATGGGATGTTGAAGTTGCCTCCTTTGAAAAGATTGGTCAGGATTTACGTATTATTGCTTATCCAAAGAAGGGTGAAGGCAAGTGAATTATCAAGCTGATGTTTGTATCGTAGGCGCAGGTCCAGGCGGAGCACTATTGTCCTATTTATTAGCAAAGAATGGCCTATCAGTTATCCTATTAGAGCAAAATGTAGCACTTGGTCAGGCATTTCGTGGCGAGCATTTAAATGAGGAGGGGGAGGCTGTTTTGAAAAGTCATCAGCTTTTTGAAGCAGTTGAAGCACTTGGTATATTACGTATGGAGAAGCTTGAATATTACGCAGAAGGGAAAGTTTTTAAAACAATCTTTCCTGATGAAGCTGTTGGGCATTTAGGAATTCATGTACCCCAAGCAAATTTATTACAGGGAATTTTACAAAAAGCACAGCAATTTCCTCATTTTTCATGTCTCCTACATACAAAAGTAACACAGCTTCTACAGGACTCTTCAGGTAGGTATATAGGCGTTGTAGCAACAAAAGATGGGGAGATTATTGAAATTGGTAGTCAATTGATTATTGGGGCTGACGGTCGTTATTCTACTATTCGTAAGCATGCACAAATTGATATTCAAAAACGCAAGCATGGCTTTGACTTACTTTGGGCAAAAATTTTGGCCCCACATGGCTGGGAGCCGTCTATAAAAATGGCCTTAATTGGAGATAAGCAGCTATCATTGTTTACACAGGTTGGTGGCTTTATTCAGATAGGATGGAATATAGAGCAGGGAAGTTTTGCTCAATTAAAAAAACAGGATTTTACACCTTTTATCCATCAGCTTTCAGAGGCATTTCCAGAATTAGCAGACTCAGTAAAAACACATATCACCTCTTGGCATGATTTTGTCTTGCTTGACGTTTTCAGTAGCCGTTGTGAAAGTTGGGGAACAAAGGGTATTGCTTTGCTAGGGGATGCTGTTCACACGATGACACCAACAGGGGCATTTGGTCTTAACAGTGCGTTAAAGGATGCAGATTGTTTAGCATCGCTGTTAAAGAAAGAATCACTTGCTCAATTCGAGGTGAAACAATTCCAGGAAATGCGCACGCTAGCTATTGAGGAAGTTTTGGCAAAACAACTAGAGAAAGAGCAAACATTCGCGGCAAACTTTATCAACAAGGCGTCCTGAAAGGAAGAAAATAAACATGAAATTTGGCTTTGACATTGATGACACACTCATTAATTTACGTGCTCACGCCTTTTCCCTCTATAATCAAAAATTAGGTAAAAATATTCCGCAAGAAGTTTTTCAAGCATTGCAAAGGGTGGAGATTCATGAACCGTTTGGGTTAACAGAAACAGAGGGGGCGACGATGTGGAATCACTCCATGGAGGAAATTTATTTTACAGACTGTCCTTCCTTTGAGGGTGCCCTTGAAGCACTTCAATTGTTAGCACAGCAGGGACATGAAATTTATTACATTACATCTCGTCCCAAGCAGTACTGTGCACGCACAAGGGAATGGATGGTAGCACAGGGCTTCCCAATCAAAGATAGTCACTTTTTCTGTGGTATGCAGGATACAGAAAAAGTAGAGATTATTCAGAAGCTTGCCTTAGATGTCTATGTGGATGATAAACCAGCAGTGTTAGAAACACTTGGCAATGTAGCAACAAAAGTAATCTTAAAAAATCAATCCTATAATCAGCAAGTAGATTTGCCACGATTGAATCATTGGAATGAGTTCCTTAAAATAATCCGTGTAAATGAATAAAAAACTCCCGAATGAGGTATGAGCTCATTCGGGAGTTTTTTAAAATAATTGTTTTTCAATTTCTAAACCAACGCTTTGAATAGTATGGATTAGGGTATCTTCATCATAGTCATTGTATCGCACTTCAGGTATGACCAATGACACGGAGGCAATAATTTGCTCGGAAGCATTTAAAATCGGAGCGGACAGCGAGCATGCGCCTCGTACACGTTCACTTCTACTTTTTGCAAATCGTTGTTTACGAATCTGTAGTAATTCCTCCCAAAGCTGTTCTTTGGAAAGAATGGTTTTATCGGAAATTAGTTCAAGCTCAATACTCTCGACATAGTCCTCCGCATTTGACATAAAAGCGAGCAATGCTTTAGAGGAAGCGCCCGCATAAAGGGGAGAAGTGTCCCCAACGAACATCTTTGTTGAAAGAGGGTAGGTGGAATCATAGTTTAATATACAGCGTCTTTCCAATCCATCAATTATATTCATGGAAACACTCTCGCCAATTTCTTCATTTAATTTTTTTAAAATGGGCTCTGCAACAATAATTAGACTTGATTCTTCTTTAACTAAATTTCCTAAGTATAAAAGTGAATGCCCCAATTGATAGCGCTTTGTACGTTCATCTTTATGTAGAAAACCTTCATACACAAAGGTAGAAACGAAACGCTGTAAACTAGAGATGCTTATCCCTGTTTTTTTACTTAACTCGGTAAGAGAAAGGCTAGGTTCATCTTTTGTGAAAGCTTTTAATACTTTAATAGCTTTGTGCAGCGATGACATTGTATAGTTTTTTTCGAAAATCTCTTGATTCATCTCAACACCTACTAAAAATCATATTTACAGGATATCAGAAAATCTGACCCTTTGGCTGAAGCTTTTATCTTAATAAGATAAAAATTACTTCTATTATAGCGTAAATTGATTAGAGGAGAGAGGATTTTTGGAATTCGTTTGTATGTTCTCCAAGTAACGGTGGTGCTAATTTGTATTGAATATTTAAATTGGAAAATTTCAATGGGCTTTTTATAAACTTGATGGTCCCGTATTGTTCGTGCTCTATTTCACCAATCATATCACGTGCAATCAACTGAGGTTGTGCTAATGCTTCGGCAATCGTATTCACATTACCACCAGGAATTTTATACTGCTGTAATAATGTGATCCACTCATCCCGAGTTTTTGTAATTGTGACATTAGCTATCATTTGTACAAGCTCAGCCTCATGCTGCTTACGAAGGGTATTTGATAAAAAGCGTGGATCCTTTGCCCATTCCTCATGCTTCAGCATCGCGCAAAACTTTTCAAATTGTCCATCTGTCCCAACACAAATCATTAAGGGACCATCTGCACATTGAAATACTTGATACGGGGCAACATTATTATGGCGATTCCCAAGACGCTGTGAGGAAAAGCCTGTATTTAAATAAGCACTTGCCACATTTGCTAGGCTACTCATTTGGACATCTAGTAAAGCTAAGTCAATAAATTGACCTTGATCAGTTTGGTCTCGTAGTCGTAAGGCAGCTAAAATACTAATCACAACATAATTAGACGTTAAAATATCTGCAATAGGTACACCCACCTTTGTTGCTTCACCCTCAGGGGAGCCGGTGACATGCATTAAGCCACTCATTGCCTGAATAACAGGGTCAAAGCCAGGTTCATGTGCAAGAGGACCAGTTTGCCCAAACCCTGTGACTGCACAATAAATAAGACGTGGGTTAACTTTTTTCAACTCCTCATAGCTTAGACCCATTCGTGCCATATCCCCAGTTTTAAAATTTTCAAGTACGATATCTGCATCTTTGACAAGATCTTTAAATCTTTCTCTACCCTCTGTTGTTTTTAAGTCTAGTAGGATCGATTTTTTATTTCGGTTAGCACATAGATAGTACGTACTTTGTTCTTGAACAAACGGTCCCCAATCTCGCATACTATCGGAGCCATTTGGATGTTCAATGCGAATTACTTCTGCTCCTAAATCTGCCAACATCATGGAGCCAGCAGGGGCAGCATAAACGCGTGATAAGTCTAGTATTCGAATATTTTCAAGAGGTTGCATCATTTTTCCTCCTACACACATCATTTATAAACAGGCTTACGTTTTTCTACAACCGCGCTAACACCCTCTTTAAAATCGTCCAACTCTGTGACAATTGCCATTTGTGACGAAATATAATCAAGAGCAGTACGTAAATCCATGCGTTGACTTTGATAAACAGCACGCTTAATGAATTGTAGTGTTGTAGTTGGACGACTTGCTAAGTCCCTAGCATAATTCATTGTGTATTCGTCTAGCTCATGGTCATCCACAACAAATGTTACAACACCTTTGTCCTTTGCCTCATCAGCAGTTAGTACACGAGCTGTCCAGAACATATCTAATGCTTGATCAATACCAATTAATTTTGGTAAATAATAAGCTCCACCATCTCCAGGCACAATAGCAACGTTAATATAGCTTTCTGAAATCTTTGTAGATTTAGCGGCAATCCGAATATCACACATTAAGGCCATATCAAGCCCAGCGCCCATTGCAAAGCCATGCACCTGTGCAATAACAGGCTTATCAATTTCTTCAAGGAGAAGGGGAATACGCTGAATTTTTTTCCAAAGTGAATTTTTTCGTGCTAAACCTGTAGAAGAGATATCTGCTTCGCTTTGGAAAAAGCCCTCACCAGCCTGCATTGCTTTAATATCGCCGCCCGCACAAAAAGACTTTCCATTACCTTTCACAATGACAACTCGAATATCGTTAGAATCGCGAACAATTTCAAGCGCTTTTATCCACTCAGTAATCATTTCTTCACTGAAAGCATTGTACGCCTCTGGTCTATTTAAAGTAATGGTTGCAATATGATCTCGCACTTCAAAAAGTAAATCAGTCATTGAAAAACACTCCCTTTAGGTTAATGGTTTGAATGTACTTACTGCAATCTTCATCCTTCTACATTGAGTAATGGGGAACTACTAGTAGAAGTAGTCAAATACGCCCAAAGACTATCCTCGCTATTTTCCATTAGCTGTAATGCTACAATATTAGTCCAATAAGAGGAATCTACTCCTTCGTCGCGCCATGCCCAAAGTCTACGTGTAAATTGATGCAAACTATGCTCGTGGGTCGTACCGATGGCTGCATGGACTTGGTGGGAGATGGCTGTTACTGCTTGAATGATTTCTTCAAAACGAATGCGGGCGTATGCAACCTCGCTATTTTCATTGTTTGTAAGAAGGGCTTCAGTTACATTATTAAATGCCGCTAAAGCAATAGCCGTTTCACCTGCTAAGTGAACAATATGCTGCTGGACAAGCTGGAAGCGATGAATTGGTCGACCGAATTGCTCACGCTCCTTCGTATATTGAATGGTTAAGTCATTTATTTTATCGATAGCACCAGTCATCAGGGCTAATTGAAAGGCAGTACTGAGTGTTGTTAATTTGTGTATTTCGTCAGGAGATAACACAGCAGACAATTGTGAAACTAGTGCTTGTTGGAATGTCACAGTATCACGCGGTTCGCCTGCTAAATTTGTACCTTGTTTAATGTCAGCCTGACTTAAATCTATTACTACTAGATGTGTACCCTCTGTACTATAAGCAAGTGTTACTAGGTGCTTCACGTGACGTGCCCAAGGTATATGATGAGCCTGACCTGTTAATGTCCCGTTCTCTAACGTAAAGACTTGGTTCGTAGATAACCTATATGTCGCTAAACCTTCTAGTACCTGTAAGTTTAAATACTCCAGTAAATAGTTCGCAAAGGTTGTTTCAATAAATGGGATCGGAGCAGCGTATTTTCCAGTTAATCGAACAATATTCAGTAAATCTTCAATATCGCCGCCTGCACCTCCATTTTCTTCGGTAACGGCTACAACCGTCATACCATTTTCCTCCAATAATTCCCATAATGCCGGTGCCCAATCACCTTGTTCTACAGTATCGACTAAATCTTTATCGACATTTTCCTTTAACATACGGTCAACAACTTCCGTAATCATGTCTTTCATCTCACTCATTGTGCTACAACTCCTTTCGCTACAACGCCATACAATACCTCTGAAGTTCCACCTCTAATGGTAAAGCCTGGTGCATGTAAAATAGACTGGGCCATAAAGCGATCAATTTTACGATCGGCATCAAGCGAAGGATAAGTCTGTATGATTAGACGTGTGATTTCAGGAATACTTTGCTCAAATTTCGTCCCTAGTGCTTTAACAAGTGCTGCTGGTATAGATACGTCCTCACTATTGTCGGATTCTAAAAGCTGAGCCACACCAATTGATAGATTTCTTAGACTCCAAAGACGAGCAACAATTTTAGATGCTTGCATTAATCCTTGTGAATTATTTTGGCGCTTTAGCTCTTGAATAAGCTCATCGATTAATGGGAATGTGCTCAATATTCGCTCTGGACCACTACGTTCAAAGGCAAGCTCTGCTAATCCTTGAGCCCAGCCATTACCGATTTCCCCAACTACCATATTGTCTGGTACAAAAACATTATCAAAGAACACCTCATTGTAATGGTGCTCACCAGTTAAATATTTTATGGGAACAACGGTTATACCTTGTGCTTGTAAATCGATGATGAGCTGACTTAGGCCAGCATGCTTATTTTTCCCATCAAACGGACTTGTACGTACTAAAGTGACCATATAATGACAAAGATGAGCGTTACTCGTCCATATTTTTTGCCCATTTACAATCCAGCCACCTTCTACTTTTTCAGCACGTGTAGTGACTGAAGCTAGGTCAGAGCCACTATTAGGTTCACTTAAGCCTATGCCAAAGTAGCATTCGCCTTTCACAATCTGTGGTAAGAAAAATTCACGCTGTTCTTCTGACCCATAACGTAAAAGAAGAGGACCTGTTTGGCGGTCGGCAAACCAATGTGCTGCAACAGGGGCGCCAACGGCTAAAAATTCTTCTGTTAAAATATATCGATCAATAGTACTTCGCTCTTGACCTCCGTATTTTTTTGGCCAAGTTAAGCCAATCCAACCTTGTTGACCTATTAATCTGGAAAACTCAGGATCGTCTCCGCTTAACCAAGAATCACATTTCGATGTGAAGGTTCCTTTTGCTAATTCATCCTGTAGAAAAGCTCTGACCTCTACACGAAAATGTTCCTGCTCTTCTGTAAATTGCACCGTTGGTAAATGAAGCATTTCATCATTCCTCCTATTTTACCGCAATGTGGTAACTATTATTTTATATGTGTATTTTATGACTTCTTATGAATGGAGTCAATGTATTTTTTTGAATTATTAAAAATTTATCCGTAGAGGAAAAAGTAATGAAGAGAAAATAATATTTTTAATTAAAAAATGGTAAAATGCAGAATAAACATGTTACTATGTAGAAAATTTTGTTGGGGAGGTAAGGGCGTGCAAATAGCTATAAAAACTTCACAAAAGGTTATGCAAGTTTTATCAGCGCAGCTTGTACAGCATTTAGAAATACTGCAATACTCTACAAATGAGTTAGAACAGTTTATTTATGACAAAGCCAATGAAAATCCTCTATTAGTTGTTACTGACGCAGCGGTAAAAAGACAATATGAGGAAATTTCCCAATTAGCAAGCTATTCCGTTAAGAGTTTTTCCTCGCGCTATTATGAGCCGCAACGTAATTCTTTTAATTTCCTTGAGATGGGGCTAGCTGCAAAAGAAAGCTATGAACGATTTTTATTGGAACAGGTGCCTTTGCATAAAAATCTTTCTTCTATGGATTTAAAAATCTTGACGTTTTTAATTCAATCCTTAGACGATCGTTTATTTTTAGATGTGGATGTTGAATTGGTCGCTGATAAATTTAAAACAAGTTTTTTGCATGTAGAGGCATTATTGGACTTACTTCAAACATTTGAACCAGTGGGAGTAGGAGCACGGAATACAAAAGAATTTTTACTTATTCAGGTAGATAGGGATGAACTTGCACCCAATTTGACCTACCAATTTATCAAAGATGATTTAGAGTTAGTAGCTGCACAGGCCATCAAACAATTAAGTAAAAAATACAAAACACCCATACATGAAGTAAAAAATACTGTGGACTATATAAAAAATTTACAACCAGTGCTATCAGGAGACAAATTGGAAGCGATTCCATATATCATTCCCGAAATTGAAGTAGAAAAATTCGATGAGGAATGGTTGATTAAATTGAATCGGGGATATGTACCAGCCGTTACGATTGATCAACATTATGTAGAAATATTAAAGAATGACCCAAATTGTAAAACATATTTCCAAGACACAATGAAAGATGCTCTGTTATTGATACAAGGAATTGAGCAACGTGATAAAACACTTTATGAATTAACTAGATTACTAGTGAAATTACAAGAAGGTTTTTTCCATCAAGGAATTGAGGCTATAAAGCCCTTGCGTTTAAAAGATGTTGCGGACATATTAGGGTTACATGTGTCAACGATTAGTCGTGCTGTTCGTGGAAAATATATAAAAACCACCCACGGCGTATATGCTTTACAAACTTTATTTACAAAGGGCGTGATGAATAGTTCTGGAAAAATGGATTCGATTATGTATATTAAAAAGCGACTTAAACAGTTGATTGAAGGTGAAGATAAACAAAAACCTTTAACGGATCAGCTAATTACCAAAATATTAAGTGGCGAAGGTATTCAAATTTCTAGACGAACAGTAGCGAAGTATAGAGAAGAAATGAACATCATGAGCTCATTCAATCGAGCATATGGATAGATGATGTAAATGAAGTATCAATGATGTACATTTGCATCAAAAATTCGAAATCGCATATATGAACCAACCATTTTAAATGACAACAATAAAAGATATGGATAGATAATTATTTGAAATTTTTAATAATTGAATAAAGTTGGCATCCAATTTGCTCATTAAACAGTAGACATTGAATTAGAGGAAAGGGGCTAGTAAATGTCTACATAAAACACTAAAGGGGTGCTTTAATGGGAGCTTTGCAAAAATCACTGAAAACACGGCATATTACAATGATTTCCATTGGAGGGGTAATTGGTACAGGGCTATTCGTTGGTACAGGGAAAAACATTTTAAGCACTGGTCCAGCGGCAGTCGTTTCATATGCAATTGCATGCTTACTGATCGTTTTAATTATGCAAATGGTTGGAGAAATGGCGGCAGGAGAAATTGTGCTTGGGGAAAAGGCTAATGGTTCTGCAGAGTTAGGTTCATTTGCTTCATATGCAGGGAAGTATATTGGTCCATGGGCAGGCTTTACTGTTGGCTGGCTATATTGGGCAAGTTGGGTATTTATTGTGGGGCTAGAAGCGGCACTTATTGGGGGAATGCTGCATAATTGGTTCCCGTTTATACCGATTTGGGTTGGGAGTATCGGCATTACATTGTTAATGACCATCATTAATATTTACTCTGTAAAATCATTTGGAGAATTCGAATATTGGCTTTCCTTCGTTAAAGTTTCAGCCATTCTCGTATTTTTAGTAGTTGGTCTAGCTATGATCCTAGGCATTTGGCCAAACTATGAGGCAAAGGGGTTAGGGATCTTAACAGAATTCGGTGGATTCGCACCAAATGGTATTGTCCCAATTTTCACTGCCATAGTTTTTGTCATTTTCTCAATTTGCGGTGCAGAGGTAGCGGCGATTGCAGCAGCAGAGTCTGAAAATCCAGCGAAAAATATTGTGCGTGCCATTCGCAATGTTGTGTTTCGATTAGGGCTATTTTTCGTAGGCTCAGTAGCTATTATGGTTTTAATTTTACCTTGGAATGATACAAAAATGTTGGCAGCACCATATGCAAATATTTTAACGCTGGCAGGGCTTCCTATTGCTGCTCAAGTTATACAAATCGTCATTTTTATTTCATTAATCTCAGTTTTAAATTCTGCACTGTATACAAGCTCCCGTATGTTGCTTGAAATGTCTCGTCAGGGTGATGCGCCGAAAATATTTTCGCAAATTAAAAATCGGCGAGGAGCACCGGTACCTGCCATTATCGGGAGTACATTGGTAGCGTATATCTGTGCGATGCTATATTTCATTTCACCTGAAGTTATCTTCTATTTTTTAGGTAATTGTGTTGGCGGATTGATGATTGCGGTTTATATTTTTATTGCTATTTCACAAATTCGTTTCCGACGTTATTATGACAAAGTTTCAAATGAGCCATTATCGATTAGAATGTGGTTATTCCCATATCTTTCTTATGTCACAATTGGAATTTTAACCGTTGTTTATTTATGCCAAGCGCTCATAGAATCTTTACGCTCTCAGTTTTATTTAAGCACATTAGTTTTAATACTCTCAGTTTTCCTGTTTATGATTATGCGAAAGCTGTCGACAAAACCAGAAGAAAAAATAGAGGAAAAGCTAGCCTCAGAGTAGAATAATATGATGATGTTCCTAATCGTAGTGATTTAACTTCTTACAGCAAATATCATTTGTACCGTAAGCGTAGCGGCAGATGTTTTATGCGCGTAAGCGTAGCGGCAGCGGCAGGTACAGAAATCTCCCACCTCTATAGGTGGTGAGATGAATGCGAATTTAAGCTACTTTTCAGAGGGTGTCCAAACACCTGCTGAAAGAAGTTAAAGCCTCCGGCGGATGTCACGGAATCGAAAAGGAGTTCTTTGTGTAAACACAATGCCGATTCCAGACACAATTATACCGAGGCATAATTGATCACGAAAATCTGTGATTGACCTTCTTATTTCTTCAATAGAATGTGAGGTGAATAGTAATGATGTTTCCACCACCATCATTTCCCACTCGTACGGGCGATAGATTACCTACAGGTAGATAATTTGTTTAAAGGTCTGGCTTATAAAGCCAGGCCTCAATCTTTTAAAATTTTAACAGGGAAGGCTGTTTAATATGCTTGAACCAGTGTATGAGTTAGAAGATGTAACTTTCTACTACAAAAAAGGAAGGTACAAAGCTAATGATGGCATTTCACTGACCATATATAAAGGAGAAATCATTGGAATTCTAGGACCAAATGGTGCAGGAAAAACAACATTGATAAAGCAGATGATTGGTCACTTAGCACCTACAGTAGGATCAGTGAAATTTCAGCGACAGGAAGTGTCTAGAAATACAAAGGATGTCGTTAAGCAAATCGCTTATTATTCACAAGAGACTTTTGCTTTATCATTTTTAAAAACATGGGAAGCCATTTATTTTACGGGAAGGTTAAAGGGGTTATCTAAAAAAGAAGCAAAGCAGCAGACGGATAACATCCTGCTACGTTTAGGAATGGAGGCATATCGAAATAAACTGGTATCTAAACTTTCTGGAGGGCAAAGAAGACTTATTAGCCTAGGAACGACTTTGATTGGGCAGGCATCAGTCATAATTCTAGATGAACCTACAAATGAGCTAGATCCATTAAAGCGGAAATTAGTATGGGAAATCATCCGTGAGCTTAATTACAAGGGTACAACGATTATTTTAGTGACTCACAATATTTTAGAAGCAGAAAAAGTTGTACATCGTGTAGCTGTTATAGATAACGGAAAGCTTTTAGCAATTGACCATGTAGAAAAGCTGAAGAGAAGGGTGGATCAAAGAATGCGTTTAGAAATTTATGCGCATGAAGCTTCTTTTCAAAAGATCCAAGATCGCCTTGAGGGTTTTGGAAAAGTTGAATTAGTGGAGGATGCTAAGCTCACAATGCTTATAGAAAAACATTCTATTCGTCCTGTTGTTGATTTGATACAAGACGAGGCATTGAACATTAGCCAATATTCACTGCTACCGCCAAGCCTAGAGGATGTCTATTCTATGCTTCAAGAGCAACAGAGGAGTGACTAGCAAAATGAGAATAATAAATCCCTTCACTCAAATTTTTATTGAATTGTTTATCCTCTTTCGAATCCAAATCGCTATTGTACGACATCAATTATGGTGGATTATCGCTATGTCTGCAATATTTCCTATGGTTACCTTGATTTTCTTAAATTTTCTATTAGGGGATTCAAGTCAAGACCAGTTGGCACGATTAATTATCGGAAATATGGTTTTTAGTATTCTGCTGATGGGGATGAATATTTTAGGACAAGATATTTCTTATCAAAAATTTGGAGGCTATTTTACATATTACGCATCACTTCCCATCCGTAAAATTAATTTCATACTATCCTTATTATTTTATGGCATTTTAACCTCTCTACCATCCTTTATTATCGTATTTATTTTAGGTCAGCGTCTATATGAGGTGAGTCTTCATTTCGAGTGGATTCTGCTACCAGTAGCACTATTGGCAATCTTTAGTGTAGTAGGTATAGGCGTTTTAATGGGTTTTTTATCGCCAAATCCGCAATTCACAAATATTGTCGCTCAATTTTTACTGATGTTTGTTACTTTTTTAACACCAGTTATGATAAAAATAACTGACCTTCCAATTATTCTCCAATGGATTTCCTATGTGCTACCAACAACATATGTAGCAAATATCCTCCATGAAATGCTTACTGTAGGGTGGACAGCATCTTTATTTAAAGAAGTGTTTATTTTAATTATTTTTTCATGCATTTCCTATCTATTGATAAGTAAAAAGATACATTGGCGTGTTTAATAAATAAGAGGGAGTGAAACAAAAAATGAAAACTTTTGAAAATAAAGTAGAAGAGTATGCGAAGTTAGTCATAAAAGTGGGAATAAATATTCAACAAGGGCAGACATTAGTAATATCTGCATCTATTGCTGCTGCTGATTTTGTAAGAAGAATTTGTCGATATGCTTATCTCAATGGGGCACATTTTGTATATATTAAATGGATAGATGAAGAGCTCGCTCGCATTGAATATGAATTTATGTCAGAGCAGGGGTTGGAGTATACACCAGATTGGCTTGTGAAAGGATATGAAGAGATGGCTAGTGATGGTGCTGCCTTTCTTTATATTATTTCACCCCATCTACAAAACATGGAGGGAATTGATCCAATTAAGACCGAAAAAGCTGAATATGCTTCTGCCATTGCTTTCCGTTCATTTACCAAAAAATTGACTAGCATGCAAGTTAGCTGGACTGTTATTGCTTATCCAACGGAGAAATGGGCAGAGTCTATCTTTCCATATATGGTGCCAAAGGAAGGACTAGAGCAGCTATGGGAGGAATTTTTTAAGATAATGAAATTGGATGCTGAAAATCCAATAGCAGCATGGGAGCAACATATAGAAGGATTAAATAAAAGGGCAGCACTATTAAATGATGAACGCTTTCGCTATTTACATTTTATCAGTGAAGGCACAGACTTAAAAATCGAATTACCAAACAATCATCATTGGCTGAATGGCTTAGAAACAAATGACAATGGCACCCCATTTATTTGCAATATGCCAACAGAAGAGATTTATACAACACCACTTAAAACGGGTGTTAATGGAGTAGTTAAAAATACAAAGCCATTAGTTTATGAGGGGCATGTAATTGATGATTTTACCCTTACTTTTAAATACGGGAAGATAGTTGATTGCAGTGCTAAAAAAGGTCTTGATGCGTTAAAAGGTATTTTGAGCATGGATGAGGGCGCAAAATATATTGGTGAAGTTGCATTAGTACCTCATGACTCTGTTATTTCAGCAAGTAATCTACTATTTTACCATACTTTATTTGATGAAAATGCGTCCTGTCATTTAGCGATTGGGCATGGATATATTTCAGGCTTAAAAGAGGGGAATAGAGTTGATCGTGAAAACAGTATTAATTCTAGTATAATCCATGTAGATTTTATGATTGGCTCCGAATACCTACAAGTGAATGGTGTGCGTGAGGACGGCACTGTGGAACCAATTTTAATAGATGGAAAATGGGCAGCTAAGTTTCTCAATTAGAAGGAGGGTGAGATGAATGCATATAATGAAATGTAGGACAGAAGAGGATTTTGAAAAGTTTGCGATTTTCTTTTTACAAAATAGAAATATGTTTGACGATATGTATCCCATTCTGGAGACTTTGGGAAGTTTATCTATCATGATAGAAGAGACAAATCTACTGCTCTTTTATAATACCCAACAGGAAGTAATCGCGGCAGCTAGCTATACGTTGGGATTACGGGAGGATCATTTTAAAAATAAAGAAATTGTCTTTATCGATTGTGCCCTATTAAAGAAAGAATATCAAAACAGTCGTTCCTTTGTTAATGGCTTTTTACAAATGCTAAGGCATATTTTAGAAGAACATAAGGATGTAAAGAAAGTTCAATTTTATGCCTATCGTCATCATGAATACATCCATCGACTCTATAAAAAGTTCGCTAATATTATAGGGGACAGTGAGGGATATTTCGGTATTCAGGATATTTTTTCAGTGGAGTTTGATAAATTAATACAATTTATAGAAGGTTTTTATAAAAAAGGTGAAAATCAGAAGAACTTATGATTCGGGCGTAATGTGAATTGAAACTCCAACATCATTTTAAGGAATGATTGTTGGAGTTTTATTTTTATGTAGTGGATAAATCAATTCATAGTGTGAAAATTGGTATTCTTTCGATTCGTTCTATAAAATAAAGATAATAATGCATGAATTATGGGAGGGGTAATGAATGAAACAGTTTGATGTGAAGGTTATTCCATTTGAAGCAGTCTATAATTTTCGTGATATGGGTGGGTATAAAGCGAGAGATGGTCGTGTCGTAAAGAGTCGCATGTTTTTTCGCTCCGCAGCTCTTGGAAAGATGACGGCAGCAGATAAGCAGCTTTTTGAAACACTAGGTGTGAAAACGATATTTGACTATCGCGATAATCATGAAGCCCAAAATAATCCTAATCCCATTTTTCCGCATGCTCACTATATTCAAATCCCAGCAAAGGGCAATCATGCTTTTGAGATGCCAACGAACACTGGTGGAAAAGACTTTTATAAGGTTGTTAGTCCAGAAATGTTCCAAGAATTTTATGCACAAATGCCCTTTAATAATGCTTCCTTTAAAGAGCTAATGACGATTATCCAAAACCCTAATAATCTTGGGCTAGTTCATCATTGTGCAGTAGGGAAGGATCGAACAGGCATCGGTGGTGCACTTATTTTACTGGCATTAGATGTACCAGAGGAAACAATTATGGAAGACTATTTAGATACAAATGTACATTTACGTCCAATGGTTGAAAGAATGGCTCAGGGCATTCAACAACATTATAATGAACGAGAATTACAGCAATTTTATGCATTGATGTCAGCTCGTGAGGATTATTTACAGGCAGCATTTGATGCAATGGATAGACGGTATGGTTCAAAGGCTGCCTTTTTAGAGCAGGAATTCGGATTAACTGTAGATAAACGTAGGCAATTACAGGCTAATTGTTTAACATGATAGGAACCCCTTTCACATGATTTGGTGAAAGGGGTTCATAGTGTTGAAAAACT
>NZ_DKJS01000033.1:22076-22376 GCF_002455205.1 Lysinibacillus sp. UBA6686
AGTAGCCTTGCACTCCAATCAATAATAGTGTAGAACTTTTAATATTTACTTCCATCAAAAGTAAAGTAAAAGTATATTACCCACCATCATTAAATGGATATTCTATAGTTGTTGTCCTACACTTTATGTATAGAATCACTTTGTTGCTTTACATAAAGCCACTTTTTGCTGTCACTCTGTCTTCGCATAGAAAAATGTTATCCAAGCTTCACTATTGCGCAAAATAGTGATGGTTAAGACTTCAAATTATTACTACATATTTATGTGAAATGCCGATAGAAAATACTATGAGCAATGGTT
>NZ_DKJS01000023.1:0-61181 GCF_002455205.1 Lysinibacillus sp. UBA6686
CCTCCAGCGCAGGAAGCGGCTCGTCGCTCGCCCACTGGAAGCTTTGCTCTGTGCGAAAGCGAAGCGACAGAAAAAAAGCGAGTAGCCTGGAACGGAAATCACCTTCATTTTGACTAAATATTCACAAAGGGTCCCTTGACCATTTAGTTTTCCAACACTATGAATAAGCTGCAAGGATTAAACTTGCAGCTTATTGTTATATGATTTTTATATCGCCTGCATAGATTGTACGAATAGTTCCATCATCTTGGGTAAGCTGTAGTACTCCATCTTCTGTAATTCCACTAGCAATGCCTTCAAAACGTTCACGTATCGTTGTAACCTCAATGCGTTGGCCAATTGTGCAGGACATTTGCTCCCACAGCGCTTTTATACTTATAAAGCCCTCTTTGACATATAACTCTGTAAATTGCTCTAAGTACTGTAAGATTGTTGCAACAAGTGCAGCACGGTTAATCTCCTCGCCCGCTTCTAAGCGTAGAGATGTTGCAATATCAGCTATATCTGGTGAAAAATCTGATGCCACCTGATTTGCATTAATGCCGATACCTACAAGTAGAGCTTGTACCATATCCGCTTCTGCCTGCATCTCCGTTAAAATACCAGTACATTTTTTTCCGTTAATCAGAAGATCATTTGGCCATTTAATAGCCGGTTCAACCTGTTTATATAATGTCTTAATTGCCATTGTCACTGCAACTGCCACGACAAGCGTATAGGAAGAAGCTTGCTGGGGTGTAACATCTGGCCTCACAATAATAGTCATCCAAATGCCAGTGCCATTTGCAGATTCCCACATACGAGCCATACGGCCACGGCCAGCAGTTTGCTCTTCCCCAATTATAACCGTGCCTTGTGGTGCTCCCTCCTGTGCAAGCTTATGAGCAATTGTTTGTGTTGAATCGACTACATCAAAATAATGAATTTCCCGTCCAAATTGTTTTGTATTTAAAAAAAGCTCAATTTGGGTTGGATTTAAACTATTAGGTACTCCTGTCAGTACATAACCTTTTTTCTTAATTGTTTCAAATGTGTAGCCTTCCTCCTGCAGTGTCTGCATATGCTTCCAAATGGCTGTACGCGATACACCAAGAGAATCTGCCAGCTCCTGGCCAGAAACCGCTTCACCATCAGCTGCTAATATTCTTTTTAAAATTTCATCCTTCATGGAAATACTCATGCTCTATCCATTCCTTTATCTGTTGTCGGTCATTTCGAAGTTCGCCATTTACGACTGCTTCTAGCATCTTCTGTAATGCTTCCTTTACCCATGGCCCACCCTTTTTTCCAGACCATGTTAATAGATCAGAACCGTTTACTACTAATTCCTGCTGATGTTTTATAGGAAGCTGAGCCTGTAATTCAGGTATACTTTGCTGTGGTATGTGAACGCTAAGTTCTCTAAGCTCTGCAACATAGCGAGCTGTTTCAAGTTCTTGCTGCGTAAACATCAAGTAATCCATATTGGACCAACCTCTTTTTAAGGCATCTAAAGCGGCTATCACGGCCTTGACAAAACCGATTTCCTTATTCGATAATCGATAGCTACGCAATACGTCTTGCCAGCATTCCCCCTGTAACACCGCAAAATATGCCCAGCCTATTAGCTTATGATGAGCCTTAAAATCACACCATTGCTTAGCCTCAAAAGAACCTTGCAAATAATTGGCTAAACTACTTTTCTCAAGCATTGTAATACCTTTAAAAACATCTTTCCCTGTCCACATCTTATCAAGCTCTGCCTTTATGCGTTCATTTGCAATCCAGGAAATATCAGCGGCCTTATTCTGAATTGCCAACAATGTTGCAGACTCAATTTCAAAACCAAGCTGGGCTGAAAATCGTACCGCTCGAAGCATGCGTAATGCATCCTCAGTAAATCGAATCTGTGGATTACCTACAGCGCGTATAATACCAGCCTCAATATCTTGACGTCCTCCGTAAAAATCAACGAAAGAGCCATCGCGGCACATCGCAATGGCATTCATCGTAAAATCTCGACGCTGTAAATCATCCTGGAGTGAACGCACAAACTGCACATCCTCAGGTCTACGGTGATCCGTATATTGTCCGTCGGTACGAAATGTTGTTACCTCTACAGAACCGGCAGGCACGATAACAAGCACCGTCCCATGCTGAATACCTATATCCGCCGTATGATGAAAGACGGACTTTACTTCTTCTGGCATGGCATTTGTCGCCACATCTACATCATGGGCAGGGCGACCGAGTATTGTATCTCGCACCGCGCCACCAACGATGACTGCTTCAAAGCCTGCGTTTTCTAATTGTTCTATAACTGAATAGGCTGCTTGCCATTCTTTATTGTTTTGCATGATTTCTTTCCGCAACCTTCTCGTACAATTTTTCATATTGCTCTACAATTTTAGCTGAGTGGAATTTTTCATCGACAGCACGAATAGCAGCTTCACGGAAACGTTGTAATTTCACTTCATCCTGCAATAAATTTACAGCGTACTCTGCTACAGCATCTGTATCCCCTAATTCCACTATATAACCATCCACATCATGTTCGATTACCTCAGGGATTCCTCCAACATTTGAGCCAATACAAGGCACGCCACACGCCATTGCTTCCAATAATACCAATCCGAAAGATTCCTGCTGTGAAAGTAATAATTTTAGATCACTAATGGCATACAATTCAGCCAAGTTTTCCTGTTTCCCTAAAAACAAAACATCTTTTACATAAGGACTTTCCTTTACTTGGTCCATTACACGATGCTTTTCTGGTCCATCCCCTACTAATAATAATTTTGCCTTCATATTCGCACGTATTTTCATAAATGCATCCACAATATGCGGAAGATTCTTAATTTTACGGAAGTTAGAGACGTGAATAATGACTTTTTCATCATCTTGAATACCAAATTGTTCCTTTAAATTACCTGAATTACGAGGGAAGTATTCACGCTCATCTACAAAGTTGTAAATCGTTTCAATAGGTTTTACCGTATCTATTAGTTCATAAGTTTGTTCCTTTAAAGCTTGGGATACTGTAGTGACAATATCAGATTTATCAATGCCATACTTTATCGCCTGTGACAGAGTGGAATCCTGCCCAAGCACCGATATATCAGTGCCATGTAAGGTTGTGACAATGCCAATATCCCGCCCGCTCATTTCACGTGCTAATACAGCACATACTGCATGTGGAATAGCATAATGCACATGTAATACGTCCAGCTCTTCATCCTTAATGACATCAGCCATCTTACTTGCTAAAGCAATATCGTATGGAGAATATTGAAATACCGAATAGTTATTCACTTCTACTTCATGGAAAAAGACGGTTGGATAAATTTTATTCAATCGAAATGGTACGCTTGAGGTGATGAAATGAATTTCGTGTCCTCTCTCTGCAAGCATTTTTCCTAATTCTGTCGCAATGACACCAGAGCCTCCAACAGTTGGGTAACAGGTAATGCCTATTTTTAGCTTTCTCATTCGATGATCATCCTTTCTAAATCGCGTCTTTTTTTAATTTCTTCTTTCTTGAATCAATCTCCAATCCACAAAGCCCTCTTGTAGGCCTTTAAGTAATATTTCTGCAGTTCCCATATTTGTTGCCAGTGGTACTTGGTAAACATCACAGAGACGGATAAGTGCAGAAACATCTGGCTCGTGTGGTTGTGCGGTTAAAGGATCGCGGAAAAAAATAACCATATCCATATCATTATTGGCAATCATTGCGCCAATTTGTTGGTCTCCACCAAGTGGACCTGAACGAAAACGGGTAACCTCTAAACCTGTAGCCTCAATTACGCGCTGCCCTGTTGTACCAGTAGCATACAAATGGTGCTCATTTAAAATATCTTTGTAAGCAATAGCAAACTGTACTAAATTATCTTTTTTACGATCATGTGCAATTAGTGCGATTTTCATAAAGCGTCCATCCCCATCTTTAGATGATGTTTTCTAAACCATATACAAGTTGATCCATTTTCATGACCTCTTCTACGCAAAAGGCTATCCCTGACATAAAAGAATTACGATTTAAAGAATCATGGCGAACCGTTAATAACTGACCATCCCCACCAAATAAAACTTGCTGGTGTGCTACTAGCCCTGGTAATCGGACGGAATGTATGCGCATGCCATCAAACTCTCCCCCTCTAGCACCAGCAATCGTTTCTTTTTCTTCAGGATGTCCTTGCCCTTTTGGTGCTCGAACCTCTTGAATCAATTGTGCCGTTTTAACAGCCGTCCCAGATGGTGCATCTAGCTTTTGATCGTGGTGCATTTCAATAATTTCTACATCTGGTAAGTATTTTGCCGCTTCCTTCGCGAATTTCATCATCAATATAGCACCGATTGCAAAGTTTGGGGCAATAATACAGCCTAGCTCTTTTTCTTTTGCAATTGCGGATAATTCTTCTAGTTCTCTATCTGTAAAACCTGTCGTTCCTATGACAGGTCGTACATTTAAATGTAATGCTTCTTTTGTATGCTTATAGACGGCATGAGGGTTTGTTAAATCCACTAATACGTCTGGTGCCGTTGCTTCTACAAGATCATGCATTTCTGTAAATACAGGTACTCTATAGCTCGCAGGGAACATGTCTAAATCAGCTAATGTTTTTCCCACTTCCTTATAATCTAGTACAGCTACTAATTCCATTTTGTCATGTTTCATGACTGTATGTACAGCTTCAGCCCCCATTTTTCCCCTTGGTCCTGCAATTGCTACACGAATCGACATTATTCCTCATCCTTTCTAGTCCAGCGATCCTTATCTCTCGTTTCAAATTTATGTATGACGCGTAAAAGTGCTTCATCTAATTGAATACCTTGTGCATTGGCAAAGCAAACTAACACAAAGAAAAAGTCCCCTAACTCTTCTTCAATGCTATTTGTTCCCTCCGTACTCTTTTTCTTTTTTTGTCCGTAAACATCTTGTACCTCTCGTGATAATTCACCAAGCTCCTCTGTTAATCGTGCCAATAATTCCAAGGGTGGGAAATAACCTTCCTTAAATTGTCCTATATAATCATCAACACGCTGCTGTAAAGCTTGCATTGTCACTTGTTCAGTCATTATAATCACACTCCTACATACCATCGTATAAAATTTACACCATTGTTGTCAAAAACAATAAAATGTCAGATAATAGATAGCACTACTTCATTTGTTGGAACTACAGGAGGACACATGCTAAAACAGATTAAAATTCGCAATATCATCGCAATTATGCTCGGAGCTGCTATTTTTAGCTTCGGCTTCGTCCACTTTAACATGCAAAATCAGCTTGGCGAAGGTGGCTTAAGTGGTATCACTCTTATACTTTATTTTACACTAGGCTGGGACCCTGCCTTAATGAATTTACTATTGAATATTCCTATGTTTATCATAGGCTATCGTTTACTTGGAAAAAAGTCATTTATTTATACACTTGTGGGAACCTTATCGGTATCCGTATTCCTTAAAGTTTTCCAAAAATATCAATTCACAATTCATTTAGAGGACGATATGCTACTTGTTGCTCTTTTTGCAGGTGTATTTGTTGGACTAGGACTTGGCATTGTCTTTCGTTTTGGTGGTACGACTGGTGGTGTGGATATTTTAGCGCGACTAGGTCATAAATATTTCGGCTGGAGCATGGGTAAAACAATGTTCATCTTTGATGCCATCGTTATTATTCTATCATGGTTAACTTTTTTAGATGCACGCTCTATGATGTATACGCTTGTTGCGGTGTTTGTTGGAGCTCGTGTCATTGATTTTGTTCAAGAAGGAGCTTATGCTGCACGTGGAGCACTTATTATCTCTGAGAAATCAAGTACGATTGCTGAAATGATTGCACTACGTATGGAACGCGGAATCACAATTCTGGAGGGTCATGGCCATTTTACAAAGCAGCAAAAGGAAGTCATATATTGTGTGATTGGCCGAAATGAGGTAGTACGGTTGAAATCAATTATTCATGATGTAGATCCACATGCCTTTGTATCCATTATCGAAGTTCGTGATGTTGCAGGAGAGGGCTTTACCCTTGACGATCAAAAACAGCCCTTACATTAAACGAGCATGGACTTTTCATTAACAAAGTCCCCTTCAAAGAATTCAAACTGCTAGCTATCTGGCGAGCAGTTTTTTTCTTTGTAGATAAAAAACTTGCCATAGTGGCGATTTCACCACTACAGCAAGCCTTTACGTTAATCATCACTACGCATATTTGTAAAGATTAACACTAAACGTAATAATTCTAAGACAGCTACTGCTGCGGCTGCAACATATGTTAATGCTGCTGCACTTAACACTTTTCGTGCTGGTCGCTCTTCCTCATTTGTAATAATACCTAATGAATTCATTTGCACTAACGCACGCTTAGATGCATCAAATTCAACGGGTAAGGTTACTAATTGGAAAACTACGCCTGCTGCCAGTAGGACTATACCTAGTAATAACATATTGGACAAGCCAGAAAAAATACCAATCATTACAAATATCCAAGATGCATTGGATGAAATATTTGCTACTGGAACTAGCTTACTACGTAATGTTAGCATGGAATAAGCTTCTTTATGTTGGATGGCGTGGCCTACCTCATGGGCAGCAACAGCAGCACCTGCAACACTCGCTTCATAAAAGTTACTTTCTGATAAAGCAACTGTTTTTGTTGCCGGATTATAATGGTCCGACAAAACACCTTGCGTTGGGACAACTCGTACATCATATAAACCGTTCGCATCTAAAATCGCACGCGCTACCTCTGCACCTGTTTGTCCCTTCATTGTACGTTCTTTCGCAAACTTATTGTACGTGCCCTTAACCTTCATTTGAGCATATAGCGGCAGTAACAATATAATCGCAAAATAAACAATATACATGCCTGTTGACAATTTACTAACCCCTTTCTACCTCGATACTATAATTCTATAATCATTACCCTAATTCGGCAAATATTTGCGCCACCTTATTGAGAAAATAGCTAAAAATATACATGCAATTGATAACCAAAACGTAAAATAGCCAATATAGCTAGTATAATCTGCTAAGTCACGGTACATGGGCATCTGTCCAAAAACATAATCAATAACATCATTATGCAATGTCCAAACCGCTGCTACAGCGATATGCCAATATGTAAAAACATATTTCCCGATATAAAGAATTGCTTGAACAGCCATTGCAAAATGGGAGCCTACGAGCATCCATCCTTGCCAGCCGATCGAACCTGTTTCAATCAGTGTCCAAATATTCATAACGTCAGCCCATATCCCATATTTCACTAACGTAACTAGAGCAAGCACTTCCATCAATGGCCAACTTTTTCCCATAATCCAGACTATCAAGACAAAGCAAAAGAATAGGCTGGCAGTTGGGCTATCCGGCACAAAAATATAAAAAATGGGCTTCGTTATTGCTAGCTGCCAGCCATACCAATAATAGCCGTAGATTGTTCCAAGTAGATTAATAATGAGTAATACAACTAAAAATGATTTATGTGTAAGGAGATACCAGATATTTGCACGTGTAATTTGCATGTTTAACACTCCTTTATCTTGCGTCTTTACTAAGATGCCTTTTTTAACTGTAATTATGTATTCTATTGTCCTTAATCGTCTGTATTTGTAATGAGGAGACAGTATTTATTCTAACAAAAAAGTACAAACTATTCAGCTTTATTGGAACAGAAGGTAGCTATAAAACAGGAAATTCAGCACAAGCATAAATGAAACAAAATTATTGTAATAAAATATATTTCACGGGAACTTTCTTGATGCTGAAACAGTCCCATATAGAGCGAGAAAAAAGAGTCAGTTTCCTGACTCTTTTAAACTATGCTTATTTAGCTTTTAAGCTTGCAATAAATTCAGCTAATTGCTTCGCTTCTTCATCTGTACCAGCAAAAGCACCTTTTGGCATATTACCACGACCATTGTGCATAATTTCTTCAACTTCTTCAGCTGTTAGTTCATTACCAACTAACGCTGGAGCAGCTGGACCACCTTTTAAGTCAGCAGCATGACAGCCGATACAAGATTTAGCTTGTTCACCAGTGTCACCATTCCAAATTGCAAAACCTGGTAGAGATTCATCAATATCAACTTCAACCTCTTCTACAATGGCACCCATAGCTTTTTGAGCTTCCCAGTCGTGGTTCACAACTGACTCCCAAGTTAAGTAGAACATAGCAGCCAAAGTTAATAACATAAACGCAGTCGGTAACGGACGTTTAGATGGACGACGTTCTGGGCCTTTATCTAAAAATGGCATTAATAATAGCGCTCCAAATGCAAGACCTGGAATTACAAGAGTCCCAATGATTTGGTATGGACCAGAAGCAAATGAGTATTTTAAAAGTTGATACATAGATAAGAAGTACCAGTCTGGTAGTGGTGTATATGCTCTAGTTGGATCAGCCGGCCCTTCAAGTGGCGATGGATGAGCAACTGTTAATAATAAATAAGCAATTAAGAATACAGCACCAACCATCCATTCTTTTAGTAAGAAGTTTGGCCAGAAGGCTTCCGTCTTACCTGGATATTCGGAATAATCCTTTGGAACGTTCGGCATTCTATGATTCGCTTTAATACGAGAATCACCAACAAATTTCATTCCTTTTCCGCGATGCATTGTTTCCCCTCCTTTAAAAAATCATCGAACCGTCAAGAACTATTACAACGGCCCTGAAATTCCTTGACGACGAATCATGATAAAGTGTGCTGCAAGTAACCCAAACAATACTGCAGGTAAGAAGAACACATGAATCGCAAAGAATCGTGTTAACGTTTGAGCTCCAAGAATCGTTGAGTCACCCGCTAATAAGACTTTAATCATCCCACCGATAAACGGTACAGACGCAGCAATTTCGATACCTACTTTTGTAGCGAATAATGCTTTCATATCCCAAGGTAATAAGTATCCTGTAAAGCCAAGACCCATCATTACACCAAAAATACCTACACCAACCATCCAGTTTAATTCACGAGGTTTCTTATAAGAACCTGTAAAGAATACACGAAGCGTATGTAAGAACATCATTACGATTACTAATGAAGCTCCCCAGTGGTGCATACCGCGTACGATTTCACCAAATGCTACTTCGTTTTGTAAATAATAAACTGACTTCCATGCATTCACTACGTCTGGTACATAGTACATTGTTAAAAACATACCAGATAGAATTTGTATAACTGTAATGAAGAACGTTAATCCACCAAAACAGTAAACGAATGCTGAAAAATGATGTGCAGGGTTTACGTGCTCAGGCACTTCGTGGTCGGCAATATCACGCCAAATCGGTGTAATATCTAAGCGTTCATCGACCCAATCATAAATTTTATTTAGCACTGTTTTGTACCCCCTTACTTAACTAGAGTGTTTGCTTTAGTTGGACCAAGTGATAAGTAACCATCTTCTTCTTTAACTTCATATTCATCCAACGGACCTGTAGGTGGTGTTCCTGGTACGTTTTTACCATTTTTCTCGTAACGTCCAGCATGACAAGGACAGAAGAATTGATCTGGGTGTCCTGAATCTCCTCCCCAGTTCACCATACATCCTAAATGCTTACAAACAGGAGATAAGGCTATAATTTGATCGCCACTTTTGTAAACCCATGCCATATTCGTTACTTCTGATTTGTACCATGCATCAACTTGTTCAAATTTCAAATCAACTTTAACAGGTTCTTCAGTAATATCAGCGATTTTATGCTCCGTTTTTATGAAATTCCCACCACCATGATTTTGTAGCACTGGGTCAATCGCAAAGCGAACCATCGGCATCAGCATACCCGCCGCCATAAAGCCACCTACACCAGTAAGTGTATAGCTTAGGAATTGACGACGTGAAACTCGATTATTACTCATTTTTTTCCCCCCTCTAACTTAAAGGTCAGTCCAACGGACATACTTTTACAAATAGTAATACTAGGACATATCTATGATATATCAAGTCCATAGCTTGGTCAATATAGCATTCTGTGGAAAGCTGGAGAATGTGAACATTTATTGAAACAAATTGTTAAATCTGTGCCCATTTGGTCGAAAAAGTCGGAATCACTTGTCGTAGTTGATCCTCGAGAATAGAGTTTTTCACACCTTTATCCATGCTTTCTAATGGAATTGCTGGTAGCCAAATAACATTTACTACATCTCCAATATTTGTCCAAAAATGATCACAAGTAATGAAGAACACATGCTTAAAACCAGCATTATGTAATTGTGATTCTAATTGCTGGGGCATTTCTTCGTTTTTCAAAATTGTACTGTACGAAAATGGTGGCAATAGTAATAACCGTCCTTTAAATTGTTGCTCAATAAAAGACGTCAGCGATAACAAAAAATCTGCCTCTGCTCCGCTCTGTTTTATTTTTTCAGAAGTTAAATCAATGGATACGAGTGGGACAATTGCTGTATCGATAAATTCCTTCTGCGCCATAAACGATGTCACATCGTTCGCATTAAAATACATTCATTAAACCTCCTTATTCTTACCAACATAAAATGCCCTTTTCCACTCTTTAAAATAGGATAGCCAATAAAAAGTGAAAACAATCATTCACTAGTTATGTTACCATATCAAGGTGGATAAAGGACATTCAATTTTTAACTATTACTATTGTAAATTAGCCGTTTCCTTTAAAGCTTGTAACAAATTTGACAATTCATAAAAGCGCTCTTCGTCTCCCTGATCGAGGGCTTCATCAATTTGTGCGAGTAATTTTTCTTCTTGGAATACGAGTAAGCTGTTGGAAAGCAGCTCTTCTGCCAGTAAACGGTCTTTTTCACTAACAATCAGTGTTTCTGGCATATAAGGGTTTTCTTCAAGAACTGCTAAGTATTGTGCACTTGGTGGTGTATTCGGAAAATTCAATTGTATATACATATCTTCGTGTTCATGTAAGCGTAAATCATGAAAGGATTTCTCAGCATCTGCTGTCATTACATTGCCTTTATAAAAACGAAATGGCACACCCGTTGAGTCAACAGTCGACATCACCATTGCTCTTGGGCAATAATGTGCTTCTTCAACAAATCGGATTCGTTTTAATAGTTCGTCATTACTTAAAAGGTAATTTAAAATCCATACACACTCACGACGTTTCAATTGATAATTTTTTAAAAACCATCGAACAAATGCTTTTTTATCGACAACTGATACAGAAGCAGTCATACCCACTCCCTCCTTTACTCAAATTCTAAGGATTCTAACTTCTCTTGCCACTCTGTTTCACCTGGTTGAATAGCTATTAATTGACCGAGTACTTCCTTCGCTTCTGAACGCTTTCCTTCCTCTAATAAGAAATAAACATATTTTTCTAAAAATGCTGCGTCTTCCTTAAAATCATTATATGCCAAACTGTAAAATTCGTATGCACGGTCGTACAATTCTAAATTTTCATATGCCTCTGCAGCAAACGGATATAAAGCGCTCCATTCAAAATCATTTTGCTGCAAGGTTTCAAATAATTCGATGACATCTTCGAAACGTTCTTGCTGTGCCAAAATAGAGATTAAGGCTAATACTGCCTCCATGTATTCAGGATCTAATGCTACTGCCTCACGTAAATACTGTTCTGCCTCAGCTGGTAGTCCATTTTTTAGTGCCATTTTGCCTGCAAACAAATATAAAGTTTTATCATATTCGTCACGCTTTAAACCTTCAAGAATGGCGCTATACGCTTTTTTATTATCCTCTGTCATGGCATAGCTCTCGGCAAGTAATAAATAGGCAGAGAAATAATCAGGATCTAATTCTTTTAACTCTTCCAATTGTTTAATCGCCATTTCATATTTTTGTGATTGGAATGCAGAATAGGCTGCACCAAATAAAATATCTGGCTTTACTTCATCCTCAAGAGCTGCTAAATAGTAATCTAAAGCTGTTTCATAGGCAGCTCCAGCCCGATATACCTCAGCAAGGCGTTCAAGAAGATTTACACCTGCAAATTCGCCTTGTTGTTCATTTAACTCTTCATATAGTCTTGCAGCCTCTAAAAAACGGCCTGTTTCAAATAATAATTCTGCTTTGGCAAAATGCAATAAAGGCTCATCTGGTAAAATAGCTAACGCCTCATTGATACGCTTTTCCGCCACCTCAAACAGTCCTTGCATTTGGTAATAATCCGCTAATACTACTAAAGCTTGCGGATATTCTGGTGAAGTCTCCTCAATTTCTAATAATAAATCTAATGCATCATCCTCATCACCAAGCTCCATTAAGACAGTTGCACGATCGATTTTTAACTGCGCCTCATCTGGGAATAAAAATTGCAAATGCTCCAGTACACGGTCAGCTTCTTTCATATACCCATACTGCATAAAAACCTCAGCTAGTGCATAAATTTCCTCGGGTAGCTCCTTCATTAAAAAAGATTCCAGTAGCTGATCAATTAATGCTAAGTCCCCTTGTTCAAGTGCTTGCATCATTTCAGTCATCGCATTGTTCACAGTCATTCACCTATTCTTTCATTGATATCTTTATGCTACAAAACATTTTCTTTCGAAACAAGAAAAAACTCCCCAATTACTTGGGAAGTCTTTCATCATTTTTTACTTTACAGACTCAATATGTTCAAAAAATGTTGGATAAGACACTGCGATACAATCAGCGTCGTCTAACGTAACTGCTCCATCTGTTATAAGTGCTGCTATAGCGCCCATCATACCGATACGATGATCCCCATATGTTTGGAGGCTAGCACCTTGTAATGGTGTTGGTCCTTCAATTATCATACCATCTTCTGTAGCTTCAATTTTTGCACCAAGTTTTCTCAGTTCATCTACAACAGCCGCTATTCGGTCTGTTTCCTTGACTTTTAGCTCCTCAGCATCCTTAATGACCGTTTTGCCATCTGCCTGAGTGGCTAATAAAGCAAGAATCGGAATTTCATCGATAAGTCGAGGAATAATCTCCCCCTCAATTGTAGTGGCTTTTAATGATGAGGTTTCTATTGTAATGGTTGCAGTCGGCTCTGACTGACTATCTTCATTTGGAATCACTGTCATTGATGCACCCATATTTTGAAGAACTTCAATGATACCGTCGCGTGTCGGATTAATTCCGACATTTTCAAGCGTAATCTTACTATTATGACAGATAGCACCAGCCACTAAGAAAAAGGCTGCTGACGAAATATCACCGGGTACAGACACATGTGTTCCCGTCAGTGTTTGACCTCCTTCAAATGATATAACACCATCCCTTACATCAATTTCTGCCCCAAATTGACGGAGCATACGTTCAGTATGATCTCGAGAAATTTCTGTTTCTCGTACGATCGTAGTACCTGCTGCACGTAAGCCTGCCAGTAAAACAGCGGATTTCACCTGTGCACTAGCAACTGGCATATGATAATCAATCGCCTGTAATGCTGTCCCCTGGATAGCTAATGGGGTGTATTGACCATTGGCTCTTCCTGTAATGTATGCACCCATTTGACGTAATGGATCGATAACACGACGCATTGGTCTCTTGCCGATTGACGCATCCCCTGTCATTACTGAATGGACATTAGAACCAGCTAGGATTCCTAACATTAGGCGTGTCGTGGTCCCGGAGTTACCTGTATATAAAATCTCTGTAGGCTCTTGCCATCCGTCGATTCCTGGACTGTCTATGGAGACAGAAGTGCCTTCCACATCTATTTTTACACCGAGTTTTCGAAAGCAATCAATTGTACTTAAACAATCCTCTCCTAATAAAAAGCCATCTACTGTCGTTTTACCTGTAGCAATTGCTCCAAACATAACAGAGCGGTGAGAAACAGATTTGTCACCAGGGATCGTTAAAGTTCCTCGCAAGGTAGGTTTATTATATTGTAATATTTTTTCACTCATTGTTTTTTCCTCCAATATGAAGATAGAAAGCGCCGTAATTCGACGCTTTCCTGTAAACATGCATTTCCCTTACTAAGAAACGCCTATGAAATATATGTTTCAAATTTTGCACGCTTTTGGATGCATGCGGCTGCACGTTCCCGGTCACTTTCATTTTGTAAACTTATCACAAGAATCCCGAAAACATCCTCTCGTGATTCTACGATACGTAAATTCGTAATACTAATCGCTTCCTCTGCAAGCAGGCCTGTGACTTCAGAAATGACCCCTGGATAGTCAGGAACATCAACATATAAGTCAAATGATGTAAACATTGCGCCTGCACTTATCGGTAATTCGTCTCTAAGCTCTTTCGCTACCGCAAAATAGCTTTCAATATCCTTCGAACTTCCGTGTAAGAGGAGCTCCTTCACACGCCCCATTTCCTTTTCCCAGCCCTCTAGCTGTGCAATGAGTTCATCACGGTTTTGTAATGTAATATCTCGCCATAAAATCGGATTGGATGAGGCAATACGTGTTACATCACGGAAGCCCCCTGCTGCAAGTGAACGTGTCATCGGATATTCCCCATTTTCACCGCCTAATTGATGCACAAGAGAAGCAGCTACTACATGTGGAAAGTGACTAACAACAGCTGTCATATGATCATGCTCACGAGCCGAAACACTGACTACCTTTGCATGTGTGAATTTTAATAAACTTTCAAGTTGTGCCATATTGATAATTTCTTCACCAGCTAGTGGTGTAAGCATATAATAAGCATTTTCAAAAAGATGAGCTTTCGCAGCTAATACACCACTTTTATGAGAGCCTGCCATCGGATGACCCCCAATAAAGGTAATGCCTAGCTCCCGTAATTCCCCAGCCTTTTGCATAATCATTTTTTTTGTACTTCCTGTATCTGTAACAATAACTTTTTTCTTTAATGGCCATGTTTTTAATTGTTCCATCCACTCTAGCGTTGCATTAACAGGTGTGCCAAAAATAATGACATCTATGTCAGCAGCTACTGATTTGGGATCTACTACAATATCATGAACGATATTTAACGTTTGAGCATGCTCACGCGTTTTAGCATCCATATCATAGCCAATAATTTTTGTTTCTGGTGCCTTCTGTAATGCCAAAGCAATTGAGCCTCCAATTAGGCCAAGCCCAATAACGAGTACTTTGCGTGTCATGCAAAAACCCCTTGCTCTTTAAGGACACTCTCAAGGTGATTGAGTAACGCTTCATTTTGAGACTCTGTACCAATTGTTACACGGATAAATCCAGGTAAGCCTAAAGCTTTTCCACTTCGGACTATAAAGCCTCGTTTCATTAGCTCTTGGAATACAACATCACTATCAGCATTGATATTAAAGAAAATAAAGTTTGTATCAGTAGGGAAGTATTTTAAATTATGTTTTTCACAGAATTCAATATATTGCTTTTTACCTTTTTCATTTGCATCACGGCATGCCTGTATATAGTCTTGATCACTTAAAGCGATTGCCGCCACCGCTTGGCTTAAAATAGTATTGTTAAATGGCGCTCTTACCGGGTCAAGCTTAGCAATGACATCTGGTTGTCCAATCGCATAGCCAACCCGAAATGAAGCAAGACCATATGCTTTTGAGAATGTGCGCAATAATAGTACATTTGGATACTCGTTAATTAATGGTAGCGTATCTTTGTGTCCAGGATGTGTCACATATTCGATATAGGCTTCATCTAATACGACTAGGACATCATTTGGTACCTTTGCAAGAAAAGCACGTAAGTCAGTATCCGGAATAACAACACCTGTTGGATTATTTGGACTACACACCCAAACAATTGATGTTTGCTCATCAATTGCCGCTGCCATTGCATCTAAATCATGTGCACCTTCCATACATGGAATTTTTCGTACTTCTGCACCTTCTATTTCAGCATTATGCCAGTATTGGGAGAAGGATGGGTCAGCCATAACTGTATTTACCCCTGGATACAACAAAGCACGTGTAATAATAGCAATGATATCGTCAGAGCCATTACCAAAAAGAAGCTGTGTCTCTTTCACACCTAGAAAATTCGCAACAGCCGTACGTAAATTTTGTGCATAGCCATCTGGATAGAGTGCATGATTCACTGCATTATTTTGTAAATAAGCTGTCACCTTAGGTGAGCATCCAAACGGGTTTTCATTCGATGCTAATTTAATGACTTCCTTTAAGCCATATTCCCGTTGTACTTCTTCAATTGGTTTCCCTGGTTTATATGCTTGCATACCGTCCAATTGTTGTTTCCATTTCATCTCAAACATCTCCTCTACTTATTTAGCTTGGGTTAAATCTGGTCTTAATTTCACTGCATCATTCAGATACAAATGCTTCACATCTTTTTGTGCTACATCTACCTCTGCATGAATTAATACACGAATACATAATGGTAATGCATTTGGTACATCCATTTCATGTGTGCACATAACAGGGACATATTGCCACCCATCCATTAATCGTACAGCACGTGCTGGAAAAGCAGACGTAATATCAGGTGTTGTGGAAATAAGAATTGAAGCGATATTATCCACCTCTACATGATTTGCTGCTACTACCTCTCGCACTAATCTTGCTGTCTCATCCCATACAAGCTCCGGCTTGTCAGATTCAATTGTAATTGCTCCTCTAAGTCCACGAATCATACAAGCACCTCCGCTAATAGCTGTCGAAATTCTGCATCTACCTCTTTGCACTCTACTAGATCAATCGGCTGTATAAATGGTTTGCCAATTTTATCCAATAAAACAAATTGCAAAATTCCATACTCTGCTTTTTTATCTTTCATTAAATACTCTGTTAATTGTTCAAAAGTATAATCATTTACTGCTTTAAATGGATAGCCATTCTTCATTGCAAAATGTAAAAATGATTTCGTAAAATGACGATCCAGCTCACCATATCGCTCACTTAATAATAAGCAATAGACAATCCCAATCATAACTGCTTCACCATGCGCAACTTTCCCATAACCCGCTGCTGCTTCAATGGCATGTCCATACGTGTGACCTAAGTTTAAAAACTTTCGTACAGATTGTTCTGTTTCATCTTCTGCAACAATTTGCGCCTTCACTTCAATACCCTTTCGTAGCTGTATTGCTAATTCTTCTGCACTAAAATGAATGACGGTATCTGCTGCCATTAACTCCTCTAACCATGCTGGATTCGAAATCATGGCATGCTTTATCACTTCTGCAGTCCCCGAACGTACCTCACGTTCAGGTAAACTCTCAATAAATACAGTATCGTAAATAACTCCCTCAGGTTGGTAAAACGCACCAATCATATTCTTTCCTAGTGGATGATTGATGGCTGTTTTACCACCTACTGCTGAGTCATGTGCTAAAATTGTTGTTGGAATTTGGATAAATGGTACCCCACGCATAAATGTAGCAGCAACAAAGCCAGTTAAATCTCCCACAGCACCTCCACCAAATGCAAAAATAAAGGATTTGCGAGAGCATTTTTTTTGTAATAAAAACGTCTGTGCTGCATTGTATTGTTCAAAGGTTTTGCATGTCTCACCACTTGGTAAGATAAATACCTCAAACTCATATGGAAAATTTGCCTTGAAATAATCCCCTTGAGCTGCCCATACATTGACATCTGTAAAAACAATGAGTTTATCAGCTTTTTGAAGTTTATCCTCAAATGATTTTACTGCATTTGCTAAAAAATTATGGCCAAGAACAACCTCATATTGGTGTGATTTCGTTGTTACTGGTACTCGCATACATCAGAACCCCTTTGTATAACGACGTTGTTCTTCGATTTGAGCTTTTAGTTGTGGTAATTGATCACTATGGAATTGCTCCAAAATTGCATTGGCAATTTCCCAGGCAATAACGTGTTCTGCTACAACTGATGCTGCTGGTACTGCACAGCTATCTGAGCGCTCTACACTTGCTTTAAACGGTTCTTTTGTTTCAATATCAACGCTTTGCAAAGGTTTATATAATGTAGGAATTGGCTTCATAACACCACGTACTACAATTGGCATTCCAGTAGACATGCCACCTTCTAAGCCTCCAAGGCGATTCGTTGCACGACTATAGCCTTGTTCTTCAGACCAAATAATCTCATCATGCACTTCAGAACCCTTGCGATGTGCCATTTCAAAGCCAATTCCAAATTCAACGCCTTTAAATGCATTAATAGATAGCATTGCGGCTGCTAACTTGGCATCAAGTTTACGATCATAATGAACATAGGATCCAACACCTGCTGGCATTCCTTCAACGATGACCTCTACAATACCACCAATTGAATCACCAGCTTTTTTCGCTTCATCAATCGCCTCTACCATTTTGGCAGAAGCCTTTGGATCTACACAGTAACATGGGTCTGCTTCAACAATTGCACGAATTTCATCAGCAGATTTCCCCTCCACTAATGAAGTATCTGCCTTAATTCCAATAATTTCTGTTACATGAGACACAATAGAGATGCCTAATTCATTTAATAAAGCTTTAGCCACTGAACCTACAGCTACACGAACAGTTGTCTCACGTGCAGAGGAACGTTCTAGCACATTCCTTAAATCACGATGTCCGTATTTCATGCCTCCTACTAAGTCAGCATGTCCTGGGCGTGGGCGTGAAATTTGACGTTTGATGTCTTCCGGGTTCACATCTTCTGCTAATGGCTCTGCTCCCATAATTTTAGTCCAATGCTTCCAGTCATCATTTGTGACTACAAGTGCTACGGGAGAACCAAGTGTTTGTCCATGACGAACACCAGCAACTATTTCCACTGTATCTGTTTCGATTTGCATACGTCGTCCGCGACCATGTCCTCCTTGGCGGCGCTTTAAATCATGGTTAATTTTTTCTGCTGTAATGGGCAAGAGTGATGGTAACCCCTCAATAATTGTTGTTAATTGGGGGCCGTGAGACTCTCCCGCTGTTAAGTAACGCATAAACGCTTTCTCCCTTCAACTCGCTAAAGTATGTATTTTTCACTATAACATATATTCTCTAAAAAAACAGTCCTTTTGCAAATGTCTTTCAGTCTCTCGTTCATTGTTTACAAATTTCAAACTACTCTATCAACATATGAATGTAAATCAATTATACCCAGACCGAAAAACATTATTTTAAATGCGAATATTCTGAACGATTAACATACATCACAATTCAATTTCATCTATTTAGTAATTATTCACGAAGCTATTTTTGTGATTTTTCATTCGCTCATCTAACTAGATAAAAAATACGCCTTTTGCTTATGACAAGCGAAAAGCGTATGATTTATCTATATCTATGCCTTCAAATATGTACATGACATTCATGTTGTCTATTGTACCAGTGCTTTTCTCATATTATTTATTATTTCCTTCTATAGAAGAATGTATCCTCTACATCAAATTCATAGCGTGATGGATTAAAGATTTGCTCTGTTGAACCAACAAACAATACTCCATCTTTCCGCAATGCTTTACTAAAATTCCCATAAATCTGATCCTTAGCATCTTCTGTAAAGTAAATCATCACATTGCGACACACAATTAAATCATAATTTGAGTCGTAGGAATCATTCAGAAGGTTATGCTTTTTAAAGGTCACACAGCGTTTAATTTCATCTTTGACTCTAAAAAAGGAGCCTTCTTGTTCAAAATACTTGGCTTTAATATCGTTTGGCACCTCTGCTAAAGAACGCTCTGGATATACACCTAACTTTGCCTTTTGAATGACATTCTCATCCAAATCTGTGGCAATAATTTGGATTTGAGATAAGGGTACTAATTGAGATAATACCATCACTAGTGAATACGGTTCTTCACCTGTTGAACAAGCAGCACTCCAAATTTTCAAACGCTTATTTGATTGCAATAATTTCGGAAATATTTTCTTCTGCAACACTTCCCAGCGTTTACCATTTCTATAAAATTCAGAAACATTAATCGTCATGCGATCTAAAAACTCATTCATTAAATCACGATCTTGTTCAAGTGCCCTTAGAAAGTCTACAAAATTACGATATCCTTTTTTCTCATAGAGAGAGGTTAATCGTCTTTTCATTTGCGCTTCTTTATATAACGCTAAATCTATTCCTGTTTTGCGCTTGATACCTTCTATAAATTGTTCATAATCAGACATACGGTTATCTTCCCCTCTAGCGTCGTATTTCCATTATAGCGGAAAAGTGCCAATCCTGAAATAGTCTTTCAGCTGTAATCCAAGTTACTTATTCGAATTTTGTTTTTCCTCTAGTAATAACACTTTCGACTGTTCTAGTTCTAGACGCATTTTTTCTGTCTCCATCGTATATGTCTCTAATCTGAGCTTTTCCAACTCAAGCTCCTTATCGATAGACTTTAGTTTAATTTTTTGCTGTCTTGTGCGGGCGTCCGTAAAAATGCCGGCTAAAGAAATTATGACTCCTCCAATAATCGCAACAATTGCAATTGACAATACGTCCACATCCTTTCATTAATAATGATTATACGGCAAAATGGAAAAAATAGTTTCATTTTTTCTGTTCATTCTTCCATCAATTTATGAATATTTTTTGGGGCTGAAAAATTTCCATAAAAAATGAAGGTAGTTGACCACCACCTTCAAAGTCTTAGTCTATTATACCTCTACTCGATAATCCTTCAAGTCTTCTCGTAACTTTGCTTTTAAGAATTTACCGACAGAGGTCTTCGGTACTTCATCTAAAAATACAACATCATCTGGTATCCATGTTTTATGGAATTGATTTTCTAAATCAGTTAGTAGCTCTGCCTTCGTGATAGTGTCTTTATATTCGGGCTTCGGTACAACACACGCTAAAGGTCGTTCAATCCATTTTTCATGAGGAATTGCGATTACTGCTGCCTCAAATACTTTAGGATGTGACATTAAAGCATTTTCAAGCTCCACTGACGAAATCCATTCCCCACCACTCTTAATTAAATCCTTAGTTCGGTCTGTAATTTTTATATAACCATCAGCTGTCATGACCGCAATATCCCCTGTATAAAGCCAGCCATCTTTAAAGGCTTCTGCTGTGCGTTCATCCTTGTAGTACTCTCCAGCAACCCATGGACCTCTTATTGTCAGTTCCCCCATTGTTTTGCTGTCCCAAGGCACTTCACCATTTTCATTAACAACACGTGTTTCAATAAGTGGCACTGTGATGCCCTGGGTAATTCGTACATCCATTTTTTCATCCAACGTATAGTCCTGCATATGTGTTAAATATGTTGATAAGCTAACTAACGGAGATGTCTCCGTCATACCATAGCCCGTAATGTAAGGAATTTTAAGCTCCTGCTCAAAACCACGAACGAGCCCTTGAGGTGATGCAGACCCTCCACAAACAATTAAACGTAATGAGGATAAATCACGTGAATTTTTTCGTTGCTCCTGTAATACACCAAGCCAAATTGTTGGCACACCAGCAGTGAGCGTAACCTTATATGTTTCAAATAAATCCAAAAGTAACTGCGGGGTAAACATAGGTCCAGGTAGCACCTGCGTGGCACCAAATAAAACGCTAGCGAATGGGAATCCCCATGCATTTGCATGAAACATCGGGACAACAGGTAATACTACATCTGCTTCACCAATTGCAATACTATCAGAGAGTCCAGCAGCAATACTATGAAGAACTATACTGCGATGCGTATAAACGACACCCTTTGGCATTCCTGTAGTTGCACTTGTGTAGCACATGCCAGCGGGTGTATTTTCATCTAAATCCTCAGGAAATGTAAAACAATCATTTGCTTCTTTCAGCAATGCTTCGTAGGAAAGCGCATTTGGTAAGGGGATGGTTTCCAGTAGAACTGCATCCCCCATTACGATAAAATGCTTCACGGTTTTCAACTGTGAGACAATTGGTGCAATAAGCGGCAACAAGTTATCATCAATGAGTAGTATTTCATCCTCCGCATGATTGATAACATAGACAAGATGTTCAGGGGCTAAACGAATATTAATCATATGCAACACAGCTCCTGCACATGGAACTGCAAAATAGGCTTCTAAATGTCGATGGTGGTTCCAAGCAAAGGTCCCCACCTTTGTACCACGTTCCATCCCAAGTTTTGTAAGGGCATCAGCTAATTGACGAGTTCTTTTTACATAGTCTTTATAGGTAAACTCATGAATAGTAGTAGGGCTTGTCCGGGAATATATTTTTTTTGCATGGAAAAAACGTTCTGCTCGATTCAAAAAACTTGTTAATACTAAAGGTGTATCCATCATATGCATAACCATACTCTCCCCTTTGTTCACAAAATTTTTGAAACATCCAAGGCAACTGCTACAAGCACAATACTAGCTTTTCCATGATATGCCTTACTTCGGCTGCATACGAATAGCGCCGTCTAAGCGTATTACCTCACCATTTAGCAAACCATTTTGGATAATACTTTCCACTAATAGTGCATATTCAGATGGTTTCCCAAGACGTTTAGGAAATGGTGTCATTTTTGCCAGTGCCTCTCGTGCTGGCTCTGGCAGTGATGCAAACATAGGTGTCTCAATCAACCCTGGTGCAATAGTCATCACACGTACACCTATCTCTGCTAGTTCTCGAGCAATTGGCAATGTCATCGCTGCTACACCGCCCTTTGATGCACTATAGGCTGCTTGTCCTATTTGCCCATCAAATGCCGCTACCGATGCAGTATTGATAATAACGCCACGTTGACCATCCTCATCCGGCTCATTATGCTGCATTTTCTCAGCTGCAAGACGAATAACATTGAAGGTACCGATTAAATTGACAGCAATGACCTTTTCAAATAAAGCAAGCGTATGCACACCACGCTTTGAAATTACTTTACTTGCATCAGCAATACCCGCACAGTTAACGGTTACGTTAATGGAACCGAATTTTGCTAATGCTTGCTCTAGCCCTGCGATTACATCTGCTTCTTTTGTAACGTCAACGCGTGTATATCCAACATTGTCCCCTAATTCCTCTGCTAGAGCATGTCCTCGCTCATCATTGACATCAAAAATTACTGCCCTACCACCCTCTTCAACGATTTTACGGACAGTGGCTTCTCCTAATCCAGACGCGCCCCCTGTTACAATAGCTATTACCTCATGACACTTCATCCATTACAACCCCTTTTACATTTTTTCAATAATAGTGGCATTTGCCATGCCCATACCTTCACAGATAGCAAGTAATCCATAGCGTAAATTTTCCCGCTTCATTCGGTAGAGCATCGTAGTTAGTAGTTTTGTACCCGTTGCTCCTAATGGATGACCTAAAGCAATTGCTCCCCCATCTGGATTGAGCTTCTCAGGATCTGCTCCAATTTCATGCAGCCAAGCAAGTGGCACAGGCGCAAAAGCTTCGTTCACTTCATACGTATCGATATCTTCAATCTTTAGACCCGAACGTTCTAATGCTCTTCTAGTTGCCTCTATAGGACCAGTTAACATAAGGGTCGGATCTGAGCCAACAACTACTCTTGTGGTAATTTTAGCAAGAGGCTGTAAACCAAGTTCCTGTGCCTTCTCTAAGGACATAATGACCACTGCCGATGCACCGTCACTCATTTGACTCGCATTACCAGCCGTAATTACACCATCCTCCTGAAAAACTGTTTTCAAACCATTTAATTGATCAACTGATGTCTCAGCTCGTGGTCCCTCATCCATGGAAAAAGTTGAAACAGAGCCATCCTCTTGTGTAACTTGAATCGGTAATATTTCATCTGTAAAATAGCCAGCCTCCATCGCGGCTAATGCTCGCCTATGACTATTATAGGCATAGTTATTTAGCTGCTCCTTTGAAAGGCTCCATTTTTCTGCCATTTTTTCTGCTGATAAACCTTGGTGAATAATGGCATAGTTATCCTGTAAGCGTTTACCTTCATGTGCATTCTGCATATTAGCACCCATTGACACTCTTGTCATACTCTCAACCCCACCAGCAATAGCAATGTCCATATCACCCGCTAAAATAGCTTGTGCTGCAAAATGCACGGCCTGCTGACTTGAACCACATTGTCGATCAATCGTTACACCTGGAACAGTCTCAGGAAAGCCTGCCATTAATAAGGCTGTTCGAGCAATGTTAGCCCCCTGCTCAGCTGTTTGTGTCACACAGCCTAAAATAACATCCTCAACTTGATGCTTTTCGATGCCTGCGCGTTGTACCACCTCTTGTAAAATATCTGCGGCTAAATCATCCGCTCGTACATTGCTTAATGCCCCTTTTCTTCTACCAACCGCTGTACGAACAGCCGCTACAATCACCACTTCTCTCATCATGAAAAACCCCTTTACATTATCCATCACCCTAAAGTGTATTTGGAAGTTATGAAATATATTCTCGATTATTAAACTATTAAAAACCTTAATTATCAGAATATTATAGCATTTATTGTACATGAGGAAGAAGTTTTTAACAATTCTATATGTATTTTGAGATTACCTTATTTAAATTGAAGGATTCTATCCATTATTTTGATCGTTCCATCTGTTAGTTTTGGATACCTATCCTGCACTTTGATGATTCTATCCGTCAGTTCGTGGCTGCTATCCCTCAGTTACTTTCAATAAAAAAGATAGAGCAAACAGCTCTACCTTTAATTTCAGTTAGTTAACATATTATCTACCGATTTTTTTTCGTAACTCTTTTTCCTTTTGTAGGAGTCGGTTCAGTTTCTCTTTCTCAATTTTGAGCTGCTCTTCAAGTGCATCACGATACTCGTTAGCATGCGTAGGGTACATCCTCTTTTTATATTCAAGTTCTAATAAAGCATATTCAAGTTCTTCTTCTGAAAATGTGTTATAAGTTGATTTTTGTGAAGTGGAGGTTGATTCAGCTGGTTTTTTCGTCCCTAAATAAGCTGCTTCAACATAACCCCTTACATTATCAGCAGTAACATAAGACCAGCCTACTAATGTAGCATGTACCGTTACTTGTGTACCATTACTTAATGAACCTACCGAAGCTCCCGATGGACTGGCAATATTTCGGACGATGACGCCACTTCGTGTATTAACGTATTTTGTTGTTGTTTTAGCATTTCCAATAAAATCTGATTTTACATAACCCACCACATTACCATATTGCACAAATGACCAACCATTTTCTACTGAGCCATAGTCTTCAACAATCATGTTATATTTTAACGTAGCCAATGTGGATGCTGAAGTAGATGGTTTTGATTTTACAACTAGACCACTTTTAGAATTTGCAATTTTAATCGTTGATTGTGGTATGCTTAAAGAAGAAGAAATAACATATCCTTTTATATCACCTACCTGAATATAAGACCAATCTTTCGAGGAAGAAAACTCTGTTACAAATTCCCCTTTAGTTAGATTTCCGATAGATTTAGCCACATCACTTGGCGAATCCCTCACAAGTAAACTAGAGTCATTTACAACCTTTACTATTCGATAATTAGTTGCCTCTGCTACTTGTTGTTGAATGCTAAATAGCATGACAAGTAAAAAAACTACGACAGATATTTTTTTGAGTATATTCATCCGATTTATCCCCTTTCCGATAATGATTTTATAGTTTTTTTTGCAATTGTGATTCCCCCCAAACGAATGATGCAATCTACGAAATAGTTTACTACATTTATAACCATATATGTATATAAACTTCAATTACTATTGTAAAAGAGATTTTATCTCTTTAAGTTGTAATGCCTTAAATTTTATTTATTTATAAATATCCATTATGAACAACAAGTGCTCTTACATATTTTCGAAGCTTATTGATAAAATTTATTAATTTCATGTTTCTCAGTTTTAAACCAATGTTTTCATTAACTTTATTAAATGATTTTGACAAACAAAAAACCCTCTAACATTTTTTTGTTAGAAGGTAAAAGTAACATCGAAAAATAGATGAATTTTTTATTAAGTTCTATCCGTAGTTATTTCGCTACTCTTCTTAGAATTGCGAATTAAACTAACTCCTCACCGAAGAATAAGCCGATTTCGCGCTCTGCAGACGCAAGAGAGTCAGAACCGTGGATGATGTTGTGAGAAACAGTTGTTGCGTAGTCACCACGGATTGTACCTGGGTTTGAATCTTCAGGTTTAGTAGCACCCATCATTGTACGTGCAAGTTTAATGATATTTTCGCCTTCCCATACCATAGCGAATACAGGACCAGAAGTGATGAAATCAACTAATTCACCAAAGAATGGACGCTCAGCGTGCTCCGCATAGTGCTTCTCTGCTAATTCTTTTGGAATTACCATTAATTTAGCACCTTTCATTTCAAAACCGCGACGTTCAAAACGGTCTACGATATCTCCTACTACTTGACGCTCAACGCCATCAGGCTTAACCATTAAAAAAGTTTTTTCGATTGCCATGTTTAAAACACTCCTTAAATTCGTCTAACAGGTTTTACACCTACCGATAAATATTAACAAAAAATGAGCCTTTGTACAACAAAAAGCTAGAATTTACGCTTACCCATAAATAAAGCAACATCACGTAGTTTTTTCTTAACCGGATGTTTTGGTAAAGCATCAATTTCTTGTAAGGCTTTTTTCAAATATTTATCACTCATACGATTAGCTTGCTCAATTGCATGAGATTTACGCACATACTGTAACATTTTTTGCCGTTCCGCTTCTGTTAGCGTACCAGCAAATACTTTAACTAAGTATGGTTGCATCTGTGGATCATCTTTTAATAATAAAATCGGTAATGTAATATTGCCTTGTAGTAAGTCACTGCCTGCTGGCTTCCCTAATTCTTTATCCGTTGCCATAATATCTAAAACATCGTCTATAATTTGGAAGCTCATGCCTACAAAATAGCCGAAGCGTTTCAAATGTCTTACTGTTTTGGCATCGACACCTGATGCCACTGCACCTAGCTCACAACTTGAAGAAATCAGCAATGCAGTTTTGCGTTTAATTCGTCTAAAATAATCCTTTAAACCCTGATCTAATCTAAATTTATCTTCGATTTGAATGACCTCACCGTTACAAATCTCCACCATTGTTCGTGCTAAAATTTGATGCACTAATGGGTCCTCAAGCTTCGTTATATATTCTAATGCACGCGCAAAAATAAAATCGCCCGTGTACATTGCTACTCTATTATTCCATTGGGATTTGACAGTCGGGCGTCCTCTTCGCATATCGGAATCATCAATAACATCATCATGCACAAGTGATGCCATATGAATAAGCTCTAAAGGCACAGCAACATCCTTCATTTTCTGGATATCATATTCCCCAAATTTTGCACCAAGCAATGCAAAAATTGGCCGTATCCGTTTGCCACCAGCTTGTAATAAATGGAGAGAAGCATCATTGATCAAATAGGAAGAAGAGTTTACTGCTTTTTCTAGTTCTTGTTCAATGATATCGATATCTGATTTCAAATCGGAATAGAGTAGTTTTAACTTCATCTTTTCCACGCGTGAAAACCTTCCCCCATTAACGTATCTTTTTAAAGCCCATATGCATTGCCGCAGCACCGCCACTGTATGCTTTGTACGTTACTTTTTCTAAACCTGCTTGCTGAAACATTGCCGCTAACTTTTTCATACCTGGGAAATCATTTGCAGATTCCTGAAGCCAAGAATATTCTTTATAGCTTTTCGCAAATATTTTACCAAATATCGGCATTATATATTTAAAATAAAAACGGAATAATTGTCGATAGCCCGGAATTTCTGATTGTGATGTTTCTAAACAAACAACCATTCCTCCTGGTTTTACAACACGATTCATTTCTTTTAGCACCTGTAAATAATCTGGAACATTACGAAGACCAAAACCAATCGTTACATAATCAAATGTATTGTCGGGAAAAGGTAATTCCATGGCATTTCCATGAATAAGCTCAATTTGAGGATACGACTTTACCTTCTGCTCCCCAACCTTCAGCATGTTTTGGCTAAAATCAAGCCCCTTTACCTCTCCATTTTCACCCACTGCCTGTGCCAAGGCAATCGTCCAATCTGCTGTCCCACAACAAACATCCAATGCCTTTGATCCAGGTTTTACAGCCATGTGCTTCATCGTATCATTACGCCAGCCAACATGCATCTGAAAACTTATAACGCCATTCATTTTGTCGTAGTTTTCCGAAATACTTTCAAATACTTCGTGAACGTGCTCTTCTTTCGTTTTAGCCATTTTGAAAAACCTCTCTTATCCATTAGTAGAAGCAATAGATGCCTCTACACGTGCTTGTAGAGCTTGTTTCACATCACCTTGTAAAAACGATGCCTCAGTCATCTCCTGTAATAGCTCTTTTTTTAATTGCACAATTTTATCCTGGATGACACTGTAATAGGTTGTGCCATCGTACCTTGCACTCTCTTCAAGCGCCTTGCTCATTAAAGACACTTGTCCACGATGATAAGCCACCCATTCTCTTTCTAAACGTAAAATAATTAAGCTTTTTTCCACTATTGGAATATACTTTTCGAATGAATAAAGCTCAAAAAATTTGGCGATTAACCCTGATTCTATAGTGCTCATTGAAGCAATCCATTGCTCAATCGATCTTTTCGTTGCCTCATACACCTTTATTTGGTGTTCACAGCGTGCCACAATGCCTTGTGACAATTTTCGAATCAAAGCAACATTTCCAGACATCGCTAAAATCTCATAATAGCGTCCACTATAAAAGTCTCCAGCTAAAACGGTTAGCTGCTGCTCTTTAGATGTGGCATCTAATTCTTTTATATGATCGTGCGCCGAAAGAGCTGCGTACACAATACCAACTGTAATTGCAGCTTCTCTTTGCTCTTGTTGCCACTCCTCACCATTCAAAAAAGGAACTAACAAGTAAAACAATTGATTTTCATCAATCACAGGTGTCCCTGTGTATTTTTGCAAAGTTCTATGACGAACATCCATGAAAATCTCTTTTTTTAACTGTGCAATTGAATTTTGAATGTATGTTGCATTCATAGACCTTACTCCATTTCACTTTCAAATACGTTAGTTGCTTTTATCTCCTAACGTTTGCTTACTGAGTCATTATAGCATACGTGACGATTTGTCATAAAAAAATTTCGCTTCTATCAACATGATAGGCAGTAGATTTTTCACCATCAAAATGGCTGAAATCCAACTGCCTTTAAAATCGAATTAAAACAATACTAAGTTTTACACATCTAAGCAAGTTTATGTACCATTGTAATGGACATTTCGCTTTTATTTTTTAGCCTCACTATGAATTACACCATGAGCTGTATGAATTTGTGCTTTTCCACGAATTTTCATAGCAGATGTATGTTCAGTGAATTGAGCAATCATCACTTCGCCCGCATCTAATTTTTCAGAATGGTGGAATTTTGTATCTGTCCCACGTGTTAAACCGATTACATGCACGCCATCTTCCTCTGCTTGAATAACAATATAATCTTGTGACATTATTTGTACACTCCTTAAATCCGACAAATTCTTAGTCCATCATAACATAATTAGACATGCAATTTAAGACATTTGAATAAATGATAATACTTCTCTTCGTTTTACTTCATCTTCCTCATAAATGCCACGTGCAACCGATGTCACTGTTTTCGAGCCAGGCTTCTTTAATCCTCGCATCGTCATACACATATGTTCCGCTTCAATCACTACATAAACTCCTTTAGGAGAAAGCATTTCCATAATCGTATCAGCTACAGAGGAGGTAATACGTTCCTGTAATTGTGGGCGACGGGCAATTGTTTCTACTGCACGCCCTAATTTACTTAAGCCTGCAACTATTCCGTCGTTCGGTATGTATGCCACATGCGCTTTTCCGTAAAAAGGAACCAAGTGATGCTCACACATTGAGTAAAATGGAATATCCTTCACAAGCACTAATTCCTCATGATCTTCGTGGAAAACTGTTTTAAAATAATCTCTTGCATCCTCATGTAAGCCACTAAACATTTCAGCATACATTTTAGCAACTCGTTTTGGTGTGTCTAGTAAGCCTTCACGATTTACATCTTCTCCTACAGCTTCTAGTATCATTTTTACTGCTTCTTCTATTTTCATTAAATCAACATTTGACATTCGTAAAAAACCTCCTGCATATCAAAACATTACACATTTCCCTATGCATCGTAGCATATCCAAAAGGTTAGCGCAAAACGACTTACCTGATTGAAAAAATTTTAATGCTTTACGAGCAAATGAAGCCATTCTGAATTTCCGAACAAGAGCATATTTTCGAATTATGCATATACTATATTAGAATGCTTCATTAACAATAAAACATCCTTTTCAAATCCACTATGTATAATAATTTTCTTGCATAAATATTGTAAGCCCTCAATAAGAGCTAAAAAGAGCAGCCTTCATGTTCGATTACATGAAGACTGCTCTATGTAACTACTAGACGTGTATTATTTTACAGCGTCTTTGAGCTGTTTACCTGGTTTGAAAGCAGGTACCTTGCTAGCAGCGATTTCGATTTCTTTACCAGTTTGTGGGTTACGACCTTTACGAGCCGCACGTTCACGTACTTCAAAGTTACCAAAACCAATTAATTGTACTTTGTCACCCTTTGCAAGAGCATCTTGAATTGTATCAAATACAGCTTCAACTGCTTTAGAAGCGTCTTTTTTAGAAAGACCTGCAGCTTCAGCAACAGAGTTTACTAATTCTGTTTTATTCACACCATTCACCTCCTCTCAAAGGGTCATGAACCAATTCTGTAAAAAGAGTAACACATAGAAAACCGCGACGCAACTGTATTCATTCATGATTATAACCAAAAAGTCAGTTTTTCACCCAAAAAACAAAAATAACAGGACTTTTCGCATAAAAACGAAAAGACCTGTACTAATTTTTTGCGCTTTATTTTTCTTTTTGTTCCTACAAAATAAACGTAACTAAACCTCTGTCACCCTCGTTCACCATTCGTTCAATTGTTTGACGCATGCGTTTTTTGGCTGTAGGTGGAACAGCATCCATTTTATAGCGAATTCCTTCTTTTAACACTTCATGCAATGGTGTTCCGAAAAGCTGTGTATTCCATAATGCATCACGATCATGTAAATAAGCATGATTTAAATCCTTAAGTAACTGTTGACTATGGAACTCAGAGCCAATTAACGGAGCAAATTCAGATTCCATGTCTACTCGAATAATATGATAAGATGGTGCCTTTGCTTTCATACGGACTCCAAAGAAATTATTTTGTTTAATGAGCTCAGGTGCTGTTGGCTCAAATTCCTGCATCATCGGCAGTGTCACACCATAGCCAGTAGAATCAGCATCGTTAATAGCTGTTTTAAAACGTTTTTGTGCTTCCTTTGCCTCAGCCGCTTCTTTAATAAAGAGTAGCCAATCTTTCTTTGTTTCAATTGGTTCTTCTAGCCATTCATTACACACAGATTTATATAGCTCTCCTTGTAATGAGACTCGTATAACTGCGGTTCCAGCCCCAGAGTCTACATGTACCACTTCACTTTGGTCAATATAATCGATGGCTTTAAAGGCATCTGACGCCTGTTGTACATCCCGAATTCGCATCACTGAAGATAATACTTCTTCCATCGAATCAATCAGTGCCACATTCAATGGATGTGATGCATCTAAAACATCTAACCAATCCGGCTTTTCCACCTCGATTGTACGGATTGGGAATTCAAATAACGCTTCTTGTAGGATATATTGAACATCTGTTGCGCGCATTTGATCAATTGAAATTGCAATGACAGGGACATTGTAACGCTCAAATAATTCATTTCTGAGCTGAACCGTTTCCTCTCTTGCTGGCATTTGACAATTTAACACAACAACAAAGGGTTTTCCAATTTCAGTAAGCTGTTCTACAATCTCTTCTTCTGCCTTCTCTGCTGCACGACGGCTAATACCATTCACTGTACCATCCGTTGTAACAACAATTCCGATATTGGCATGGTCTCGAATTACTTTATCTGTCCCTATTTTTGCCGCTTCTTGGAAAGGAATGGGCTCTGTGTGCCAAGGTGTATGCACATATTTTGGTCCATTTTCGTCCTCATATCCCTTTGTCCCATCAATAATATAGCCAACGCAATCTGCTAAACGAATTTGGAATGTCATTTCATCTTCACCGACCGCAATACGTGTTGCTTGGGCAGGCACAAACTTCGGCTCAGCAGTCATAATGACTGGCCCCGGTGAGCTTTGCGGCAATTCATCTTGTGCTCGCATTCGTTCTGTTTCATCCACAATATTTGGTAACACAACTGCTTCCATAACCTTTTTTACAAATGTAGATTTACCTACCCGTACTGGACCGACAACACCAATATAAACATCGCCATTTGTGCGCTCTGCAATTTCTTTAAATACTGCTTCACTCAAGGTTTCTGCCTCCTTTATCTACGCTTTTTCACTATATGCAAGTCCTCAGACAAATATGAAAAAGCCCCCTACAAATGTAAGGAGCTTATGAGCACTATTTTTTATTCGTTTGAGATTCGGCCTCTTTCTTTGCCTTTTCTATCGCTTTTTCTCTAGCTTTTTTTGCATCACTATCATAGGCTTCCATAAAATAGGTTGGTTCGCCATTTTCATCGACTGTATATGGCACAGAATATGCTGGTACCACTGGATATTTATCAATAAGTAGCTGACGGATATCTTCTCCTGGTTTCACATCAGGATTGTCTCCTTTTAGCAATTGGCCTAAATCAATTGAGTAGTCGACATGTATTTCACCATCACCTGTCATAAATAAAGGTAATTCGGCACCAGAATAAGGACTTTTGACAGTAACATCTTTTTTATAGCCTAATTTCTCAAAGTCAATTTGGAACACATTATCTGCAGTGTTTCCTTTTATCGGTAAATATTGGGTTGACAATTTACGAATATTAATTTCACGGATACGCTCCGCTGCATTTAAATCAACTAATTTAACTTGTGCCTTATTCTCAGGATCCCAAATAATATATTGGAAAATACCACCTTTTTCATAGGCATTCCCAGGTATTTGGGCAAGATGTTTCGGCATAAGCTTCTCAAAATCAATTAAATATTTTATATAAATATCAGTATCTAGCTCACTATTTTTAATAGGAACTAGCCCACCAGTGGCTTCACGATATTCATCCACCGCCCGCTGAACCGCTGCTAATTGGTCTACATCAGGGACTACTTTAGCCCTCTTCTCATCTTCAGGAGTTACACACCCTACTAGAAATATCGCGGTTGCAAGTACCATTACAATAGCACTTAATTTCTTCATGTCACTTCCACCTCATTAATTTTTATGCTGGCCATGTGGCAACAATCAGTACCATTAAGAAAGTACCAAGCCCAAACAATATGTATGCTGATAAATTTACGATTGTACGTAAAAAAACATTTGAAATCTTATTTCGCGCTAAATAAATTAAACCGACTGAGATAATCATAAAGCCGATACAATAAAACGATACCCACATTACGTCTAGAGCAGGCATATGTGCTAACGGACCCATTTAAGACAACCACCTTTCTTCAATGTCACAAAACAATCAAAGAATATTATACTATGTGCTTTCGCTAAAAAGAAATAGTTGTCCAGTAACTATCATCAAATGGACAACCTTTTAATAGGTATACAATAAAAGTGTCCCAGCATTACCGCTAGAACACCTTATTTATGTCCATATTATGACAAAACTAATCAACGATTGAATCTATGAAATCTCATCAATTTCTCGCTTTTTCATACGCATCATTAATGCATCAACAGCTATTTTCGGTTCTACATCATTAAAGAGCACACTATAAAGCTCTGTTGATATTGGCATAGCGACATTATATTTTTCTGCTAATTGAAAGGCTGCCTTCGTCGTACGCACACCTTCTACCACCATACCCATTTGATCAAGGACCTCTTGTAGCTTCATCCCTTTTCCAAGCAGATGACCTGCACGCCAATTTCGAGAATGTACACTTGTACATGTTACAATCAAATCACCCATACCTGTTAGTCCTGCGAATGTAAAAGGATTCCCTCCCATTTTAACACCAAGACGTGTAATTTCGGCTAATCCTCGAGTAATCAAAGCTGCTTTAGCATTATCACCATAATTTAAGCCATCTGTAATTCCAGCAGCTAATGCAATAACATTTTTTAGTGCGCCACCAATTTCTACGCCGATAACATCTTCATTTGTGTAAACACGGAAAAATTGATTCATAAATAGGTCCTGTACTTTTTCAGCAGCCTCAATATTAGCGCAGGCCGCTGTCACGGTTGTTGGATGATGTAAGACAACCTCCTCCGCATGGCTCGGACCAGAAAGCACTACAATTTCCTCTATAAATTCAGCTGGGAGACTCTCTGCTAGAATTTCTGAAATTCTTTTTAGTGAATCTGGCTCTATTCCCTTTGAAACATGAACAAATAGGATTTTTTTATCGAGAGATACTACCATTTTTTCACACACTTCTCGAATGGCCTTTGTTGGTACAGCAACAATAATTATTTCTGAATGAGCAACTGCCTGAGCAATATCACTTGTAGCATGCAAATTTATTGGTAATATTGTTTCTGGTAAATACTTTTTATTCGTATGCAGGCTGTTTATTTCTTCAGCTTGATCAGCTCGATGAGTCCAGACAAGTGTATCATGTCCATTCTCTGCAAGTACCATTGCTAATGCAGTTCCCCATGAGCCTGCACCTAACACACAAACTTTTTCCATTCAAAATCCTCCCTTTTCATAGCGCCTGTAATAGGTTTTCAATGATGCTTGACCTTTTTTGTAAAAAGACGCCATCCAACAAAAAACGTCGGATAGGCGTACTGTCTGTGTATCATTTTCCTAGGCACGAGCACGAGTAATTAAACGTATTGGCGTCCCTTCAAAATCAAATGTTTCTCGAATACGATTTTCTAAAAAACGTTCATAAGAGAAATGCATCAATTCAGGTTCATTTACAAAAATCACAAACGTTGGTGGCTGTATCGCAACCTGTGTTGCATAGTAAATACGTAATCGACGACCTTTATCAGTCGGCGCTGGATTACGTGCCACAGCATCTTCAATTACTTCGTTTAAAATGGATGATTGAATGCGCATTGAATGATTTTCGCTTACACGCTGAATAATCGGTAAAATTTGATGTACCCGTTGTTTGGTATTTGCTGATACAAAAATAATCGGTGCATAGTCTAAGAATAAGAAGTGCTCTCGAATTTGTTGTGTAAAGACGTTCATTGTTTTCTCATCTTTTTCAATCGCGTCCCATTTATTCACAACAATGACAACAGCTTTCCCTGCCTCATGTGCATAGCCAGCAATTTTTTTGTCCTGCTCTTGAATACCCTCTTCAGCGTTTAGCACAACTAGCACAACATCGGAGCGTTCAATGGCACGTAGGGCACGCAACACTGAATATTTCTCAGTCGTTTCATAGACCTTCCCCTTTTTACGCATACCTGCTGTATCAATAATGACATATTCTTGTCCATCGTACTCATACGGAGTATCAATTGCATCGCGCGTTGTACCAGCAATATTACTAACTATAACACGTTCCTGTCCTAAAAATGCATTCACTAACGAGGATTTCCCTACATTAGGACGACCAATAAGCGAGAATTTAATAACATCATCCCCATATTGCTCTTCATCCTCTTTTGGGAAATGTTTAGCACATTCATCTAATAAATCCCCTAAGCCTAAGCCATGAGAACCTGAAATCGGCCAAGGCTCACCAAAGCCAAGTGCATAGAAATCATAGATCATCTCGCGCATATCCGGATTATCGATTTTATTCACTGCTAAAACGACTGGTTTCTTTGTTTTGTATAAAATTTTAGCCACTTGTTCGTCTGCAGCTGTTACACCCTCACGACCGTTTGTCATAAAAATAATAACATCAGCTTCTTCAATCGCAATTTCAGCCTGTTGACGAATTTGCTCTAAAAACGGCTCGTCTCCTATCTCGATACCACCTGTATCAATAATATTAAAGTCATGTGTTAACCACTCTGCCGAACTATAAATACGGTCACGTGTAACCCCTGGGATATCCTCCACAATCGAAACACGTTCCCCAACGATACGATTAAAAATCGTCGACTTACCTACGTTCGGACGACCTACGATGGCTACTACTGGTTTCGTCATCTGTACTTCATCCTTCCAAACTTCTTGTCTTTCGCTATTATACACGAAAAATGCCATTATATCATATCATATCCATTAAATAGAGCGCTATGTATCGCTATAACGTCTCATTCGATTTATTTTACACGGGATAACTCTGTCAAATTGTAGATCCCATCCTATACTTTATGAATTCTATCCATCGTTTCGAAGGTTCTATCCTGCACTTTAGGAGTTCTATCCGCTATTTTAAATCCTATCCTTCTCTTTGAAGCTTCTATCCGCTACTTTTAGCATGCTATCCTTCACTTTGAAGCTTCTATCCGCTACTTTCTTCGTGCTTTCCTTCGCTTCGAGAGTTCTATCCGCTCTTTAAATTCTATCCTTCTCTTCGAAGTTTCTATCCGCTACTTTCTTCGTGCTTTCCTTCGCTTCGAGAGTTTTATCCGCTACTTTTAATCATATCCTTCACTTTGAAGCTTCTATCCGCTACTTTCAACGTGCTATCCTTCACTTCGAGAGTTTTATCCGCTACTTTCTGCGTTTTATCCACCACTTAAAAACTTTTCTATCAGAAATCCCATAAAAAAAGCGAGGATACAACATGCATCCTCGCTCAACTTGTTTATTTAAAGTTTTTTAATTTATCACCAATGACATCACCGAAAGAGAAGCCTGTGTTTTCTTCTGGTAATTCATAGTCGATTACTTCTTCTGCCTCAGGATTTTCAAGTAAATCTTTAATGCTTAGAGCTAGGCGACCTTCCTCACCATTGACGTCAAGCACTTTTACTTGTACCTCTTGTCCTTCCTTTAAGGCTTCATGAGGTGTATTAATATGCTTATGGGCGATTTGCGAAATATGCACTAACCCTTCTACGCCCGGGAAAACCTCCACAAACGCACCAAATGATGTTAGGCGTTTTACTCTACCATCTAATACCGTTCCTTTAGCTGCACGCTCCTCGATATTCGACCAAGGTCCAGGAAGTGTTTCCTTAATGGACAGCGAAATACGCTCATTTTCTGGATCAACAGAAAGAACTTTTACCGTTACTTCTTGTCCCTCTGATAAAACCTCACTCACATCGCTTACATGCTCATGCGACACTTGTGAAATATGCACAAGGCCATCAATACCTCCAAGATCAATGAATGCTCCAAATGATGCAATTCGTTGAACTTTTCCGTTTAATACATCGCCTGCTTGAATTTCGTTAATGACTTGTTTCTTTTGCGAAGCTTTTTCTGCTTCTACCACAGCACGGTGTGATAAAATTAAACGATTTTTTTCCTTATCCAGCTCGACAATTTTAAAGCTTAGTGTCTTGCCTTTATAGCCTTCAAAATCATCGACAAAGTAATCTTCTACAAGTGAAGCTGGTACGAAGCCACGTACACCTAAATCTACGACAAGACCACCTTTAACAATATCTTTAACTTCCGCTTCAAATACTTCTTCAGCGGCGAATTGTTGCTCAAGTGTATCCCATGCTTTTAAAGCATCTACTTTACGTTTTGATAAGACATAGTTCTCTTCTTCAACCTTTGTGATCATCAACTCTAATTCATCTCCAGCAGAGATAACATCAGACGCTTTTTCAATGTGTAAGCTTGATAATTCACTGATTGGTACGATACCATCAAACGGTGCTCCTGGAATTGAAACAGTTACCGCTTTTTCATCAACCTGCTCAGCAATACCTTTGACGATATCACCTTCGTTAAACGTTTGTTCTGCATAGTTCATTTCTTCAGACATATGTAACCCTCCTTCGCATCTTCCCTTACTATTTTATTCGATATTGAAGACAAAGACAAAAATAAATCCTTTAAATTCAAAAAATGTCTGAAATTTTAGGATTTATACCATTTTTTCTTGCGCTAATCTTAAAATAGCTTGTGCTGCATCATCAATGGACAATGATGTCGTATCTAAAAATATAGCATCCTCTGCTTGAATAAGTGGAGATGCTTCCCGTTCACTATCCATTTTGTCGCGCAGAGCAATTTCTTCCTGAAGCTTTTCAATGGAAGACGCTATCCCTCGTTTTTGATTGTCAATTAAACGGCGTCTTGCTCGCTCCTCTACTGTAGCAGACATAAAGATTTTTAATTCCGCATTTTTTAATACATGTGTAGCAATATCACGCCCATCCATTACAACACCACCATTAGCAGCCAGTTTTTGTTGCTGTGCTACTAGCAGTTCTCGAACCTTTGCATGAGCGGCTACTTGTGACACAGAGGAAGTTACCTCATTTGATCGGATTTCCGCTGAAACATTATTACCATCCAAAAACACCAGCTGCCCTTGCGGAGATGGCTTTAATTCGATTGTGCTAGCTGCTAGCATTTCTGCTAATTTTGTTTCATCATCTAAATGTATGTTCTGTTGCATGGCTTTATACGTAACTGCACGATACATAGCACCTGTATCGATATAGGTAAATCCAAGAGTTTCTGCAACTATTTTAGCGATTGTACTTTTTCCTGCACCAGCAGGGCCATCAATCGCAATTTGAATATTTTTCATCATTTCCCCTACTTTCTATCACACCATATTGTAACATATAAAGATAAAAAAACCCTCTAACTCACAGAGGGCTTTTCTTAATCGTGACAATTAGTACGCCACTTAAATTTCACAATGTTTGTCACTCACATTTCAAAGGTCAAAGGGATTTAATTCTTTACGACGATTGACTAGTTGACGTTCAAAACAGAAACGTACAATATGCTGCTGATCAACATCATCTGTATCAATTAACCGAATTGTTGCAATGGTTTTGTCATCTTTTTCAAAAATTCGCACAATAGTTGCTTCGGTAATGACATATTTTACATCCCCATTGGCGTATGGTAATACGATTGTGAGCTTCACCTCATCATCATCTTTGAAAGCCACTTCACCTTTTAACATAACTGCTAAACCACCAGCACTAATGTCTGTTGTTACAAGCTGATATTTATAATCCTTAAACTGTATTGCCACATCTACAGGCGTTTCCACACGTACATATTCACGACGTTGAATTTTGATAAATTCTTCTGCCTTTGGACAATGCAACATAATCATTGGTATGTTGCCAGCTTTACGCCCAATCACTTCTGTATTAAAAGCAAAGGATTGTTTGTCTTCGGTGCGAAAAGTTGCTCTAAATTCAGAGCCATCTATTAAAAATGCTGTTTTCTTTGTTGCAATATTTATTGGATAATCAATATAAAGAATATTATCTTTTTGTTCTACAACTTTACAGCGGAATTTTTCAACACGCTCTGTATAAGTAGGTTCAAGTTGTAAAAGTGTACCAATTTTTATTTCCATGAGCATCTCCCCGAACAAAAATATAATTTCATTATCGCATGAGATGCTCATTTTGGCTATATGAACTGGTAGTTTTTTCTTGGATTAAGTTAAATATTCCACCTTTAATACATTGTGATTTTCAGCATCAATGACAATCCTAAAGGTTTCAGGTGATTGACCATCTCTTACTGCAATCACTTCATAACAAAGGCGCTGTTCAAATTGACCGTTATCTGTATAAATATTTTTTACTTCCTCCACTTTAACATCCTTGTCAAAGAAAGTTTTCCAGTCAATTGGTTTTGCAGTTTGTTGTTTAATTGTCTCTTCCTGTATATATTCCATTGCATTTGCGCCAAGCAATTCTCCAGTATCCTTCGCTAGCTTTAACTGAATACCATCTGCATAAATGATTGCTTTATCGCCAGGGTGCACACGTGCAAATGTGACATGCCATGCTTGATGGTTTTCACGAGATTCTACAAATGCCACATCATTTATACCAAGTCGTTTTAAATGTTCCTCAGCTTTGTTCATTATCTCTTCTTGTGAAAGCCTTGCTTCATCTACAGGTCGCTCAACTAAATAGGATAATAAATGTCCACCCTTTTCGGTAAGATCCACATATCCTAGACGAATACCTTGGTGGAATTGGATATGATAAAACGGATATGGTGCTGTATCACTGCTTCTCGTCACTGTAAATGTGGCATCCTTAATGATAGGGAACATATTCTTCACTTTTTCTAATGCCTCTTTTTCCGTAATAACCGAATCCTGTAATGCTTTTAGCTCGATTTTTTTCTGCCAATCGGATTCACTTAATGTCAGTGGGAAATCCTTTTCACTGTAGTCCTTTAGAGTCTTTTGAACATTATCAAATGTTGTATTTGGATTTTTTTGATCTACTTGTCTCAGCCAGACATCCATTTTACCGTTATTTTTATAAAAATCGACTGTTGCCGCTGACCATTCATCCGAGAGTGATTGTAAATTTGTAGAGATTTTCGGCATTTTTTCACGCCACGCTTGGTAATCACCCGTTTTAGCTGTTTTCTTTGCTTCATCTCCTAGACGTCCTAGGTAACTTAGCCATTGATTAGAAAGTTCATGTCCGATCGGAATATTTGATATGGACGATCGAACATCAGAGCTTAATCGCCAAACGGAATCTAATTCATTGTGAATTGCTTGGTCATTCTGAAACAGTAATGATTGTGAAACTGCTCGTTGTAAATGCGATAATTTCTCAGAAGCATCTGTTAATTTATCTGTATACTGGGCAAGCACGGTACGTTGTAAACTTGCCTTTTCACCATGTAAATGTATGCTGTAAGCACCTAAGCCAATAACGGCTGCTGTAAGTATAGCCAGCATGGTTCTCATTTATTTTCCTCCTTTCTATGAACAGAAAATGTGTTCTCCAATTTGTTTAATTTGAGGTCGTGACCAAATCCACTTACTTGTAGCTGTTTTCGGGTTAAAATAATAAAGTGCATTTTCTGAAGGGTCCCAGCCATTCATAGCATCAATGACTGCCTCTTTTGCTCGCTGGTTTGGCTCAAGCCAAATTTGTCCATCCGCCACTGCTGTAAATGCTAAAGGTTGGAATATGATACCAGAAATCGTATTTGGAAATTCAGGACTCTCCAAACGATTTAAAATAACGGCTGCTACTGCTACCTGTCCCTCATAAGGCTCTCCCCTTGCTTCACCATAAACTGCATTCGCCATTAGCTGTAAATCTCTCTCTGTATACTTTGGAGGAACTTGTGTTTTAGTCCCATTATTATTACTGCTACCACTGCTTTTACCGCCACCACCGCCACTGCTGCCAGTAGTATTCTTAACCTGCTGTTCTAGTGGTATGCCGCCATAATAGGTAAATTGATTTCCTGCATTTAATTGGGCTTTTACCCATCCTTCATCGTAATCAGAATATCCAGACAATGTTTTTTTCGTTTTAGCGCCAGCTATTCCATCTACTGGTAAGCCATATTTTTCTTGAAAATTTCGCAAAGCCCAATATGTGTTATAACCAAATTTTCCATCAATTTTACTTTTATAAAATCCTAAGTATTGTAGCCTTGCTTGCAACTCAATGACGTCATCTCCATAAGCACCACGGGTAATCTGCTGCTCAGTAAATGCTATCGCGTCATTTTGCGGAATCGTAAATATACTGATCGCTAGTACCAAGGCAAAAACTATGCTTATTAAACGCATGATTATCACTCCTTTTTTTAATAGCTTGAAACAAACGACTCAATTTATACATTTTAAAAATAGAAAAAGCGCAGAAATCTTTTATTGATTTCTACGCTTTATATTTTTTTATGCATATGCAAGTGTTGCACAAGGTGATAGTGAGCGAGTTTTACTTTCCTTAGTCCAAACCACCATAAAAATAGCATAAACGGTATCATTAAATATACCCAGTAACCTTTAAATGATAAAATTGTATTATATAAAATGTGTAATACTACCGGTGCACAAAGCGCCATAGCAATCATTTCATTCGTCTTTGCAAGCTTCGAGAACTTGGCACGTCCATAATAATAGCCCATTACGACACCAAACAAGGCATGACTTGATACAGGTAATAAAGCTCGCATAAATGCTGTATCTAAACCGAATGAAAATAAATATAATATATTTTCAACCGTTGCAAAGCCAAGAGATACACTTGCACCATACAGTATGCCATCATAGGGATCATCAAATTCAACATGATTATAGATTGCAATTAAAAGCACAAACCATTTAAAAAATTCTTCAACTACACTAGAAAATATAACATCCTGTAGATAAAGATATTGAAAAACCCCTTCCTCTGTTAAGACATATTGTAAAAACAAGATAGGAAATGTTAAAAATGCACCATACAAAAACGTTTGAAGTAAGGTTTTTCTTGGCTCCGTTGCCATCTGATTGCGCAAATAGAAATAACTAAAAAGCGCTAGACCGGGAGCAATGGCAGCTGATAATAAAATGATCATGTTGCCGGCTCCTTTCAACATCAATTTCGCATTGACATAATTGTGTTCAGTTTTAAAATTATGTTAGCATAATTTAATAAAGCATGACATCCTTTTAAGGCTTTGGGACAGCACATTAACGCTGATATAGGATGTTAATCTTTATATGTCTGTAAATACCTTTTATTGAGAAAATATATTTGTAAATCTAAGATGAAAAATACCTACGACATTAACCTTTCATTTTCGACAAAAAAATAGCTTTTAACTAAAGTTAAACTGCTATTATTATACCATGTAATGACAAAATTTTTTAAAAGGAGCTATTATTTTTATGAAAAAAACAATTTTATTAATTCATACAGGTGGCACAATTTCTATGGCTATGAGTGACGAAGGTGCTGTTATGCCAAATAAGGAAAATCCTCTTATGCAAGAAAGTAGCAAGCTCGACTCATTAGCAACTATTATTGAAATGGAAGCCTTTAACCTTCCATCACCACATATCACGCCAAAAGAAATGCTAATGTTACGCAATCTAATAATTGATAAAGTTTCAGAGGAAAAAATTGATGGCGTTGTTATCACACATGGAACAGATACATTAGAGGAAACAGCTTATTTTTTAGAGCTAACAACGGATTTATCAATTCCTATTGTTTTAACGGGTGCAATGCGTTCCTCCAATGAACTTGGAGCAGATGGTATATATAATTTAATGGAGGCAGTTCGTGTTGCGGTAGATGAAGAAGCGCGTGAAAAAGGTGTGCTTGTTGTCATGAATGACGAGGTCCATCTTGCTGTCAATACAACAAAGACAAGCACTAGTTCAGTCAACACCTTCCAATCTCCTCAATATGGACCCATCGGACTTATTACAAAATCAAGAATATTATTTCATCACGCTCCTATCCGCCGGCAATATGTTGACATAAAAGAATTATCAAAACGAGTGGCCATGCTGAAAGTCTATGCAGGCATGGAAGTCGATTTACTTGATGTTGTCCTCGCATGTAAATATGATGGCGTAGTATTAGAAGGACTTGGACAGGGCAATGTACCCCCAACCGTTGTAAAAGGAATTGAGAGTTTAATAGAACGTGGTATTCCTGTTGTACTCGTTTCCCGTTGTTTTAACGGTATTGCAGAAGGTGTCTATGGCTATGTAGGCGGCGGCAAAATGCTGGAAGACCTAGGTGCAATATTTGCCACTGGTATTAATGGCCAAAAGGCACGTTTAAAATTATTAATAGGGCTCAATAAATCAGGTACTCCACTTCATTTAAAGGATTTTTTCATGTAAAACAATATATTCCCTTCTCCTAGCATCTTATGCTTCAACAATCTGTTGATAGTAGCACAAAATCTCTTGGAGACGAACAATAGCTTGTTCAAAATCTGGTTGTATTACTGATAGCTGAATGAAATTATTTTCACGTAAATAACGGCTGTCTCCATGGACAAATAGTTGATTTAATGTTAAATCCGTATGTAATTGAGACAGAGCCTTTGGACATTTTAACGTGATGAGCATCGGATAATAGGTTGTTAATAGTTTATAGTGCATGAACGGTAGCTGCAGTAGAGTATCAAAGCGCTGCTGTAGCAGTTCATAGCGGGCTGGATATGCCTGAAGTGCCACCTCTACATTTCTAACCAGGCTCGCAGGTAATGTGAATGGAATGGCTCCTTGCTGATAGTTCGCTAAATCCATATAAGCTGGTATTGAAGTTGATGGTTTCGCAAGCTTTTGTGAAAAGACAAATGCTAGACCGCTTAATGCACCTATTGCCTTACCACTCACAGCTGTTGCTAGATAACAATCCTTTAAAGAGAATGGCAATGCGCCAAAAGTACTAATACAATCAACGCAGAGCTTCATATTGTTGCGTTTTGTTAGCTGCACAAGCTGCTCTAAGTTATTACAAGTGCCTGTTGAGGTTTCACCATGCACAGCAAGCAACCACTGATAACTTCCCTTTTGTAGCATTGTATCTATACTCACAAAATCAAAAGCTTGCCCCCATCTCTGCTCTACAACATTAAAATCCAATGCCCAACGCTCTGCCTGCTTACGTAAACGTTCCCCAAATTCTCCATTTGTTAAAATAATGCCTTGTCCTAATTGCTGTGCCTTTATTTGCCCAAGCATTACTTCATTTGCTAACGTACCAGTCCCAACAACAAGGGCAACATGGTGAGCCTCCGATAGTTGTAGTAGCTTAGAAGTCACACGTCCATAAAGGGATCCAAATGTAGCAGTACGATGGGATAAATCTGAATATTCTATCGCCACCCTCTGCTTTACTGGACCTGGATAAAATGTATGACCTCCCGTTACAAGTCTATGCTGGAAGGACTGTTCAAATTGCTGTCTAGTTAATAACATTGGCAAAAACATAGCATCCTTCGTACCGATAGCAGGGGCAAATTGCTTGAATCCTATTTGCTTATAAAGCTTCTCTTCACGAGTTGTGCCAGAAATGACAGCTGCCGTATACCCCTTTTCATAGGCAAAGGCATTCAACGCTTGTGATAATCTTAAAAGAACTCGCCCTGTTCGATAAGCCTTCTTTACAGCAAGTAAACGAATTTCGCAAAGCTTGGCACATTGTTCTTGTGATAAATATTGTTCCACCTTTCCAATCTTTTCATCAATGGAAAATGGTCGCTGATCTCGAAAGGCTATCATTCCAATTAATTCAATTCCTTTATAGACAACGAGATATGTATTTTCCTGATGAAAGCGATCGATCTTCTTTTTTGTAGGATTAGGCTTATGCTGCGGAATTTCCTCCACAAAGGTTTCATAATTCAAACGAGCAATCGCTTCAAACTCTTTATCAGTTTGCGCTATTTTGCACCAGTACATCTTGTCACTTCCTTTTTTCTAATGTTTCCTTGATATTTGGCATATGCTTGATTAGCATACAAAGCATTGCTATGAGTATCGGTATGTATAGCTGAAAATTTCCTGTTTGGATAAGAGCCACACTATATAAAACAAAGCCACCAACCATACCTAGAGTAAGACTTCTAGTAAGACCAAACACAAGTGCGCTTCCTAAGATCATCCAAAAAAATAGACCTGTTGAAAGGGCAAGTCCAACTCCAACAAATGTAGCTACGCCTTTTCCACCGTTAAATTTCAACCAAACAGGGAATAAATGACCAAAAATAACACAGGTAGCTCCCACATTTATAACCCACTCTTCAAGGTGCCATATACGTCCCAAAAGAACGACTGCTACACCCTTCAGTGAGTCGCCAAAAAATGTCCAAACGAATGCAGCTTTGCCAATTACACTCCCTGCATTACGGGCTCCCAAGTTTTTACTTCTTTCATCTTGAAGGTTAACCCCATATGCTTTTCCAACGAAAAAAGCCGTCATAAAGTTTCCTATTATATAACTTAAGAGCCAGTACACCCCACTCAAATGCGCACCCTCCATTCATTTTTCACGTTGCTTTCACCTTCATTTACTTAAAAAAAGCTGTATAAGCCACATGCCTATACAGCTTTCATTTATTTTGTTCTTTTAGCAATAGTTTGTGCAATACAATCGCCATGGAAGCGGCCATTCTCGATAAAGATCTCATTGGCATTATTTCCTGCTGCAATCACACCAGCAATAAACAAACCCTCTATATTCGTCTCCATCGTCTCTGGTGTAATAAACGGACGCCCCGTTTCATCATCAATAGTTACACCCATAGCACGAATAAACGAATGATCTGGATGATAGCCAGTCATTGCAAATACAAAATCATTTTGTAAAACTTCTTCTTGTCCATCTATCTCTAAAACCACCTCATGCTCACGAATTTCTAGCACATTTGTATTGAAGTGCATCTTCACTTCTCCATTTCGTACTACCCCATCAAATTCTGGTAATACCCATGGTTTGATGCTAGGTGAATACTCATTGCCACGATAAACTACCGTCACTCGAGCACCAGCTTTATTTAGCTCAAGCGCTGCATCCACCGCTGAATTTTTTCCACCTATCACTAATACATCTGTATCAAAAAATTCATGTCCTTCTTTAAAATAATGGAAGACTTTCGGTAATTGTTCTCCCTTTATCTTTAAATAATTAGGATGGTCATAATAGCCAGTTGCTATCACGACATAGGGCGTTTCATATACTTCTTTATCTGTTGTTACTGTAAATAAAGCATCATTTTTCTTCACGCTATTTACTTTTTCAAAGCGATTTACCTGAATATTTTTCAAACGCACAACTTCTCGATAATACACAAGTGCTTGATTTCGTTTTGGCTTGCGTCCTTCAATAATAAAAGGTACATCTCCGATAGCTAGACGTTCACTTGTACTAAAAAAAGTTTGATGTGTAGGATAATTGTAAATCGAATTTACAATATTCCCCTTTTCAATCACAATTGGCTGTAATCCAATATTTTGCAAAGCTATTGCTGCTGCTAAACCACATGGGCCGCCTCCAACAATTATGGCATCTGCTTGCTGCATTTCTTGACACTCCTATCAAATTCGATTAGCGAAAGGTGCTAATCCTCTCTTTTACATAATAAAAATTAGATCCATTCTCATTATACGCCTTCTATCAGAATTTGGTTGTTTATTTACCCGAAATTTCAATGTCAATAATATGACACTGCGGTTTTGCACCAAGTCTTAAGGGTAATAATGTTGTCCCATAGCCATTACTCACTAACGTCATGACACCTTCTCGCTCTCGATAAGAGCCATTTGGATGGGCACCATAAGGACCAATTCTAATTTGCCCACCATGTAAATGTCCTCCAATCATTAAATCCGCTCTAAATTTTGCTCGTACTCTCGCAAAAACACCAGGATTATGAGAAATAAATACAACTAAATCATTCTCATCAACTTTTTCAAATGCTTTATCAAAGCTATATTTTTTTGTAGATGTGTCTTCAATCGCACTTAACCAAAAACGATTTTTTTTCGGTAAGAGAACAGCATCATTCGCAATAATTTGAACACCATGCTCCTGTAATATATCGCGTAGCCGTTGCTCACCTACTTCTCTATCATTATTTCCCCAGACAAAATAAGTCGGTCCTAAAGGGGTTAGTAATTCTAGATTATCATGAATACGTTTAATCGGTGTACGTCCATCAGCAAAATCTCCACCAATTATTACCGCATCAAACTGGTCATCTAATTGTTCAATCATACGGCGATTAATTTTGCGTAAATGTGTATCCGAAATAAAAAATAGTCGAATTTTTTCCTGTTTACCCTTTAATGGTAATTGATGATGTAAGACATTGTTTTCATGTGCTACCTTCAACATATAGAGCAGGAACACGATGACTATTAAAATCAATAATCCAATATAAATCATTCTCTCACATCTCCTTACGAAAGCAAAAAGACGATTCGTTTATATGAAGAATCGCCTTTTACTAAATCAGACGAACGCATCAACCTTTTTGTTGTTAACGTTTGTCCATTATTTTATACTAGAAAAACTTCATTGCCAAAGAATGACACCCATTTTTCTTATGGTAATTTAATTACTTGCCCAACCATTACTGTATTCGAAGACATGCCATTCGCTGCACGAATTTTTGCAAGCGTAGCTTCACTTCCATCACCGTAATGATTCAAGGCAATACGATATAAATTTTCATTTTCCTTCACTGTATGGGTACTTGCTTTTGCAGCATTCTTTGCCTCTTCAGCCTTACGTGCTTGTTCCGCCTTTTTTGCCTCTTCCGCTTTTCTTGCTGCCTCTGCTTGCTGTTGTGCTAGTTTAGCTTGCTCAGCTTTTTTAGCTTCCTCGGCCTTTCTAGTTTCTTCAGCCTTTCTAGCTTCCTCAGCCTTCTTTGCTTCCTGAGCAGCCTTTTGTTCCGCCGCTAATTTTTCAGCGTCCTTTTTAGATTGATTCTCCGCTTCCTTTTTCGCTTTATCATCTTCTTTTTTATTGCCAGTCGACCCAGTGGCATCCGTTTTATTTCCTGATTTATCAATTTCTAAAACTTGTTCAGAAGTATTTTTTTCAGCCTCTTCAATCGATTTACCTGGTTCGTAAAATTTTAAAAAATAGATTAAAATTGAAAATGGAATTAAGATAAAGATTACAAAGAGAATCGTCATTAAAGGGATTTTCCGTTTTGTCTTTTTTGGCTTTTTATTAGGACTTCCATTTTTATTCATTCTTGAAACTCTTGATAAATTTTGTTGATCCTTTTGCTCATCTTCAAATGATTGTCGATGCTCTTCAATTTTATCGCGGTAATCTTCTTTACTCATTCGACTTTCCCCCAACCTTACTACGCTTTCTATCATTCTATTATGACGAATTTTGCGAAAAAAGTAAATGACCGTCAATTGTAGCCTAAATACCCATTAAGAGTAGCTTTAAACGGCTTTCCCATGAAATCATTTCTATTTTCCTTTCTTCCTCCAAGCGTACTTTATTGATTTCATCATAATGGATTCCACAATTTTCACAACAGTTTTCCGGTTTTTTCTGCAATTTTTGCCCAAAATACCCGACTAGTTGCGCGCGAATACAGTCTTTTGTCTGAGTAACTTTTTTCATTTCATCAACGGCCCTATATTTTTCTACTGCCAATTGATTTAATCGTGCCTTAACCTGTTCCACACTTTCTTGTTGTAACCAAAAATTTAGCACACGATAGGCCGTTTCACTTAGCTCACCATTTTTCAGCATTTGGGATGGTTGAAGACGTTGATTTAGTAATTCTTGATAGCGTTCGACATGACCAGAAGTCGGTAAATCTCCTGTTACAACAAATTTCGCAAGCTCCTCGTCACCTTCACTATACAGTAAAATGGCAATCGCTGGCTGACCATCGCGGCCTGCACGACCTATTTCCTGCATATAGTTTTCTACATTCGCAGGCATCGTTTCATGAATAATCTGTCGAATATCTGGTTTATTAATCCCCATCCCAAAGGCATTTGTCGCCACAATCCAATCGAGTTCACCATCAATAAATTGTTGTTGGATAAACTGACGATCCTCTGCACCGTGGCCAGCATGATAAGCTGCTGTGCGAATACCTGCTTGAATCAGCACCTCACAGTATTGTTCTGCACGCTTCCTTGAGGACAGATATAAGATACCTGGCCCTGCTGTTTTTTTTATATGCTGCAATATCCACTGCGCTTTATCCGCTTTATCTTCAAAGGTAACACGCCCTATATGAATATTAGGACGATCTACATCGTACATAAATTCAAATGGGTTATCTAACGACAATGTTTTAGATATATCCTTAACGACCTTTTCAGTTGCAGTTGCCGACAGGGCTAAAACTGGGGGACGATTTACCTGAGAAAACCATTGGCCTATCCGTAAATAATCCGGTCGAAAATCAAATCCCCATTGCGAAATACAATGAGCTTCGTCTACAACAATAAGACCTAGCTTTATTTGCGATAGCTTTTCCTGCACTTGCGGCTGAAGCAGCATTTCTGGTGAAGTAAAAATAAAACGATATTGCTCTAAAAAATGCAGGGCATATCGTTTTTCAGTGATAGTTAAAAAAGAGTTTAGGGCAACAACTCTCTTTTCACCAAAACGTTTTAGCTCCTCTACCTGATCTTGCATTAACGAAAGCAAGGGAGAAACAATAAGTACTGGTTTTTGCAAAATATAGCCCGATAATTGATAGCATAATGACTTCCCCATTCCAGTCGGCAATAGAGCGATCACATCTTTTTCTTGCAGAATCGCTTCAATGACCTCCTTTTGTCCGGGACGGAATGTTGTATACCCAAAATATTTCGCCAATGCTTGTTCAAGATCCATCTACACTTCTCCTTTCGCAAGGATAAGTTTTAACTGGAAATAACTCATGCCTTCAACTACTTCATGTAATGTTTTTAACTTCTTCGTTTGATATTGTTTTGAGGCTTGCCAAACCTTTTCCGCTTCCTCATAAGAGACGAAAGAACCAATCGAAAAATTCGGTTCATACATGGCTAATTCTACTAAATGATCCTCAATGGTACTTTGTTTAAGTTTTCTTATTTGCACAATTTGCTCAATGGAATAGCCCTGCTCATATAAATATGCTGTTTGTTGTGCAGAATCCGTGATTAATGCCTTTACCCTTAATCCTTCAGCAATTTCACTAAGCAAAGGATACCCCTTTTGATGCACTTCATTTAATAATGTATGTAGAAGTTCAATAAATGCCAATTGACTATCTAAAACGGCTTCCTTACGTTCACTAGCAAGCTGCTGCCACGTCCATCCTGGTAAATTATGACCGCTTAATCGATAAAGGACAAGCTGTTTATTGGGATCTGCTTGAGGCAATCCTGCAAGCGCTCTTTCGCATTCTACTAATAATTGTTCCTGTAAATGCCGATCCTGATAATTATGCTTTAGTAAAAATGAGCGAACCCATGACTGAATCGTTACATCTCTACTGATTGGGGAAAAAGAACGTACTCCAGCATTTTGATAAGAGAGGCTTTGTACAATCAAAGACAATCTTGCAAAAAAAATATGTTCATTTCCTCGATAATGCCACCCATCAAATAAAAAAGCAGGCGTTTGCTCCGCTCGCTGTAAACCGAGCTTTTTCAGGGAATAGTGACCAGATTCCTGCATATCTAACCAACTATATTGCGAAAATAACTTTACAGCATTATCAAATGTTGGTCTCGGTAGCTTTGCTAATAACCCAAAGAAAGGATGTAGCTGAAATAGCCCAATGTCTTGTATCGTCTGACCTGAGCGCTTTCCTCTTAATATATGATAAGCAGCAGAAATTGTTCTTTCGTTATTGAGCTTTTGAAAGATTTGCAATAGAATTTGATGAAACATAGACGCAAATTCCTCCAATTTCATAGTATTTATGTTGAAATGTCAGATAAACATCTTTAAAATGAGAATGAAGCTTTGTAGGAACATTGTAAAAGGAGAGAATAATAATGGCTAAATTCACAATCGTTGATAAAGATACATGCATCGCTTGTGGCGCATGCGGAGCCGCAGCACCAGACATTTATGATTATGATGATGAAGGTATTGCCTTCGTTATTTTAGATGATAACATGGGAACTGCTGAAGTTCCAGAAGATCTATTAGAAGACATGCAAGATGCTTTCGAAGGGTGTCCAACTGACTCTATTAAAGTTGCAGATGAAACATTCGAAGGTGACGCATTAAAATTCGAATAGATGAAACGTTGAAGGCATCCAAAACCGGGTGCCTTCTTATTTTAAAACGCTTTTAAAATCTTCAATTCGTCTCTAACTAAACAAGAGATGAATTTTTTTGTACCTTTTTGTAAAATTGTGTCTCCCTGTCATCTTGTTATTGCAACCATTTTTTATGTATGATAAGATTTTAGTAGTTGGTACTAATAACAGATATTATTTCATAAAGGGGTTCTTATAAATGATGGATAATTTATTACAATTAAAAGATAAAAATATTGTGGTAATGGGTGTGGCAAATGATCGTAGTATTGCTTGGGGCATCGCAAAACGTTTATTTGATGTCGGCGCAAATGTTATTTTCACCTATCGCCAAGAACGTTCATTAAAAAAATTACAAAAGCAATTAGAAAATATCGGACAATCTAATTCATTGATTGTGCAATGTGACGTAAACAGCGATGATAGCACAAAGGCTGCCTTTGATGAAATTGGTTCAAAAGTAGGCATTATTCATGGTATTGTACACTCTGTAGCGTTTGCCAATGCAGAAGATTTACACAATCGTTTCTTAGAGACAACTCGTGATGGCTATGCATTTGCACAAGATACTAGTGCGTATTCCCTTATCTCAGCAGCAAAAGCGGCACATCCTTATATGACTGAAGGCGGTTCAATAGTAACTATGAGCTATTTAGGCGCAGAACGTGTGCTTGACGGTTACAATGTAATGGGTGTAGCGAAAGCAGCATTAGAGGCTTCTATGCGCTACCTTGCTGCAGATATCGGGAAGGATAATATTCGTGTCAATGCGATTTCAGCTGGAGCAATTCGTACACTTGCAGCAAAAGGCGTTCCTTCCTTCAACACAATTTTACACAAAATCGAAGAAACAGCTCCATTAAAGCGTAATGTTCAGCAAGACGAAGTAGCAGATATGACAATTGTGATGCTTTCTCACCTATCTCGAGGCGTTACAGGCGAAACAATTTACATCGACGCTGGCTATAATATTATGGGATAATACAAAGAAGCATGGAAAATCGTCATTGATTTTTCATGCTTCCTTTTCTTAATTTGCACGATCGAGAGTGAAATCCTTTAGCATTCACATAAGGAGAATCAACATGGACAAAAATAACAACAACACTGAAATCATTTATCTTTCTGACCCATCTGAATGCTTCATGCATCCATTTTATAATAAACAAATTGTCTTTACAGGGGCTCTTTCCACGATGATTCGTGCAGAAGCTGCGAAAAAAGTGAGGGCTTGTGGAGGGATAGTACAAGGTGCTGTTACAAAGGAGACAGATTTCGTTATTCTTGGAAAGAACCATCGAGGGTTCAGTACAAAACAATTAAAAGCCGAGCAATTGATTAGACTCGGCCTAGACATTCAAATGATTGTTGAGGATGATTTTATTTGGCTTATTTCGATGTAAAGAACTTAAAAAACCGATTAAGTTCACAATCATTTAGTGCAAAAAACTAATTGGGCAGCACTTCTATTATTTTAAAACTTTTGGAGCTGGGTAATCAAAGCCCTTTGTATCCACTTCCACCTTTTTCATTCGCTGATCTTCCAATGGTTTTTCACCATCTCGTTCAACAGCAACAATCGCATCCACTGTTTCCATGCCCTCAATCACTTTCCCAAAAGCAGCATATTGACCATCAAGATGTGATGCTGTATCTACCATAATGAAAAATTGTGATCCCGCAGAATTCGGGTCATCCGAACGTGCCATTGAAATAACCCCACGTTCATGCTTCAAGTCGTTTTTAAAGCTATTAGAAGAAAACTCACCTTCTATCGAATAGTCTGGTCCACCCGTACCATTACCTGAAGGATCTCCCCCTTGAATCATAAAACCAGGAATAACACGATGGAAAATAAGACCATCATAAAAGCCTTTGTTAACTAAAGAAATAAAATTAGCTACTGTGTTCGGTGCTGTAGAAGGCTCTAATTCGATGACGATTTTTTCGCCATTTTCCATCGTAATAGTCACAATTGGATTTTCCTTCACTTCGGAAGAATAATCTACTTTTTCTTCCGATTCCTGTGCATTCTTACCCTCAGGTTGTCCTTGTTCTTTAGCTGCTCCGCAACCTGTCACAATAAAAGTCACTGTAAGCAACGCAAAGACAAGATAAATTCCTTTAAAACGCGTAAACATAGTATTTCCTCTCCTCTTTTTAGCTCGTCTATTTATTATACCGATTCGTTCGCTTATAACAAATAGTAACTCTTAAAACATAGCAAATATAGTTTGAATTAATAGAATAACACCTGCAGCGAATAGCATCATATTAATCAACCTTGAAAAAAGCTTTTGGTCAAGCCTATTAAAGAAAATTTGCCCTACAACTAAACCTATTAGTAAAATTGGCAATGCATACAAACTGTTAACCCAAACTGTTTTATTTGTACCTGTCATTGTTAATTGGAAGAGTAAACTAATTAGGTAAATAAAAATATAGTAGGCTAAAGTTGTAGCTCTAATCATTTCCTTACTTTTCATTGTACCTGCAAAATAAAGTAATAATGGGGGTCCAGCCATCCCAATACTTGTAGTTAACAATCCTGATAAAAAGCCTACTCCATAATCTCCTTTTGTCGTTGGTTGAATAGACAAATTTTTAATAAGTAGAATTGTTAATCCTATTAAAGTGATAGCAATAATTAATTTAAAAGTGATGATGTTGACAATTGAAAATATCACACTACCAAATGGTGCGCCAATTAAACTACCTATTACAATTTTTTTCAATAAACTAAAATCAACATCCTGTCTGATCTTCCATATTAATGTAAATGAAATAACTAAAGATAAAAGGATATTGATTTGTATGGCTTCCTGTGGCGAAAATAGCACTAACAATAATGGCGTGGCGATAATAGAAAAGCCAAAACCTGAGCTTGTTTGCAAAATCGAGGCAAACAAGATAATTAAAAAAAAGATAATAAGTTCGAACAAAATAGCACCTCACAATCAATAATTCCTAGTGACCCACTGCTATATGTTGTTTTTTAATAAAGCTCTTTAATAAAAAAGATAGGAAGCAGGCAACAGCTAAAAATACAGCAATCATCGTAATAACACCTATCCAGCCGAAATGCATCCAAAATATGCCTCCCACTGTCCCTCCAACACTAGAGCCAAAATAATAGAAAAATAAATAAAGTGAGGAGGCTTGTGCTTTATCATGAGTGGCTCTTTTACTAACCCATCCACTAGCAATCGAGTGTGCCGCAAAGAAGCCAAATGTAAAAATGGTAATGCCAATAATCTTCAAACTCAGAAGGCTATGTAATGTAAGGATGGCCCCTATCAGCATAATAGCAATTGACAATAGCAGCATTTTTTGACGTCCATATCGATCAGCTAAACCACCGAACCAAGCAGAACTGAATGTACCGACTAAGTAAATAATAAATATCCACCCAACAATTGTAGCACTTAAATTATAGGGCGATGCCATTAATTTAAAGCCTATATAGTTATACAGCGTAACAAAGCTTCCCATTAAAACAAAGCTAATGCCGAACAAACAAAGCATTGATGGGTCCTTTAAATGTTGTAAAAGTGAGATCGTTAATGCTTTTATTTGCAATGATCGAGCCGTAAAATGCTTGGAATTCGGCAGCATCCAGACAAATATCAGGCTAATGAGTAGACTAATTATACCAAGCACAATCATGCCCACCTGCCAATTATAAAGATCCGTTAATGTTCCGATAATAACCCGTCCACTAAGTCCCCCAACTGAGTTTCCACTTATGTACAAGCCCATAGCCACACCTAAACTAGATGGGTCGATTTCCTCTCCTAAATATGCCATGGCAATAGCAGGCAAACCCGCAAAAACGACTCCCTGTAATACTCGGAGCACTAAAATCATTTCAAAATTAGGTGAAAAGGCAAGAGCTAGGGTAAGGATCGATGCAGCAAAAATTGAAATAGTCATTAGTGATTTTCTTCCCCAAGCTTCAGACAATGAGCCAACAATAATCATGCTGATAGATAGTGCAAAGGTAGTCACTGATAGCGATAAGCTCGCAACGGCTGGTGATACATGAAACTCCGCTGCAAACGTTGGCAGTAAAGGCTGCGTTATATAGAGGTTGGCAAAGGTAATAAAGCCTGCTAAAAATAAAGCCCAATTTGCTTTATGAAACGCCTTTGTCCCCTTTTGAATAAAGTCCATGTGTCTCGCTCCTTAACATACAAACCAATAATACTATTTATTCTAATACAATTTTCATTAAAACACACGATAGGCCGTCAAAAAATCGACAAATTTATTTCTAATTTTATTTTTATTGTTATATTTTATTTGACATTTTCACTATAAATAATTTCTCTATTTTTCTAAATAAAAAATTTGGATTTAGTATTTTGAGTTGGCAATTATTGTGCTACAGTGAAAGTAATCATCTAGCTATCATTGTCAAAATGAGCCGATGACTAGACTATTTTCGTTGCACAGACTTGGAGGAATTTTTATGAAAATTATTGAAGCACTATCCCTTTCAGTACCGTATATCCACCTTGCATTAAAAGAAGAAGCAATTGTAGCTGTTGTTGAAAAAGAAAGTCAAATAGTTGTGAAATATTTAGCAGGCAAGCGAGTAGATTCAGGCTATAAAGATGGTCAAAAAGTAAATACAAACGACCAAAATGTTTTCATTGCTTTTAATGGTCAAAATGCGGATGTTGTGATACCAGAGGATGTGTACGGCGTTGCCATCAATGCTTTTTCATTCCCAATTCGTGAAAATGGTAAAGTCGTAGGTGCTCTTGCATTTGGGCTGCCAATCGACAATGAACTTAAACTCGAAGATTATATGAGCACAATGGATACTATCGTGAACAGTTTACAGGACAAAGTACATACAATTGCCTCACATTCTGAAGAGTTAGCTGCTACAAGCGAAGAAATTAACAAACAAGCACAGCATGCCCTTGAGGATTCTGAGAAAACAAATGAAGTCACTGATTTAATAAAGAGCATCTCACGCCAAACGAATTTACTTGGCTTAAATGCATCCATTGAGGCTGCTCGTGCTGGTCAGCATGGCGCTGGCTTTAACATTGTGGCACAGGAAGTTAGAAAGCTTTCCTTCGAAACCTCTAGCGCCACTGAAAACATAGAAGCATCGTTAAGAAACATCAATCGGAATCTCGAAAATCTGAAACAAAATATGGGGCAAATCAATGATGCTACCAATGAGCAGGCCCAGCTTGTTCAGGATTTCAGTGAAATTATTGAAGAGTTATCAGTTCTTAGTCATGAAATGAAGAACTTTATGCACGATGCCTTAAAATAACAATGAGGTGAAAGTTATTGATTATCAAAATCAAACCAAATTTATACTTACGTACTATTACCCTAGAAGATGCAAATGTCGTTTTCGAATTAACGGACAAATCCCGCTCCTATTTACGTGAATGGTTACCATGGCTGGATTTCACCAAAGAAGTCGCTGATACATCAGCCTATATTGAAGGGTGTATAAAGGGGCAGGAAGCACAGACAAGCCATTCTTTTGTTATTGTTTTTCAGGATGAAATTGTTGGAATTGCAGGCTTTAATACCATCAATCCTAGTAATAAAATTGCGGCAATCGGCTATTGGCTCAGTGAAGGGGCGCAAGGACATGGAATTATGACGAATACCGTTAAGGCTTTACTACAATATGCATTTGTTGTTTTACAGCTCAATAAAGTTGAAATTCGTGCTGCTGAGGGCAATGCCAAAAGCCGCGCTATTCCTGAACGACTAGGCTTTACTGCTGAAGGTACGATTCGTGCTGCAGAATGGCTTTACGATCATTATGTAAACCATGTTGTTTATGGAATGCTCGCAAGTGAATGGCAGGAGAAAAAGTAGCCACTTGAGCTTATACTACCAGGGTATATCATAAAATTTAAAGCTTCTTAATCTAAAAAGCTCAAACAAGCATAACCCCGTTCTACATTTAGGACGGGGTTAAAAATACAGTTATTTAAAAATTATAGTTTGACTCTTTTATATATTTATTCTGGAACGCTTATACATATTCATAGTAACAAAATAGCTAACAACGATAATCCCAGCAAACAGCAATAGTATATTACTATACAAATAGGCAGGTGGCTCAGCATTTAGAGGTAATAATTTCCGATTTAGCAAACGTACCGATAATAATCCACCTACAATTGCAATGCCTATTCCTTCTGATAAAAAGCTTGTGAAATTAAGCAAACTCATACCAGCACCAGCTTCCTTTTGTTCCAAACTGCTTGCAACAATGGTTGATATAACTGTTTTCGTAAAAGAAAGCCCCCCAAAAACAAAAATAACTATACTTGTGATAAGCAATGGTGTCGTTTCTATAAAAAGGGCAGCTACTATAAAACTGATAGCAAGAAATGCACTTCCAGTAGTTAACACAAATAAAGAACCTTTTTTATCTACAAGCAATCCCCCTATATAACCGAAAACAATAACACTCATTGCCCCAGGAAAAATAATCCCACTTCCGATTGCAACAGTACTTAAATGATACACATCTTTCATCATATAAGGAACCATTGAAATAAATCCAGCTACAGTTCCAAATATAAGTCCTCCACAAACAATTCCAATCATAAATGAGATATTTCTGCCTAGCGCAGGATCAACAAAAGGATTAGATACTCTTCTAATATTTTGAACAAATAGGAGGAAAAAGATTAAGCTAACGATTAAAAAGGAAATTTTATAAAATGTTGTAAACATCATAAAAAATACAATCCCCAAGGACATAAATAGTATGCCTACATTATCAAAAGAGGCTTTTATTACCTCTTCCTGTTTCAATAATTGTGCAAGGAATGGGACTGAGATAATCGTCACAATTGGCAAAAGCAGTATATAAGACCAATGGATATATTCAGCAATTGCTCCACCAATAAATGGCCCTACACCTTCTCCCATTGCTACAATGGACCCAATAAGACCAAATGCCTTTCCCCTATTTTCCTTTGGAATATAGCGGGCAACAACAACCATTACAAGTGCTGGAAATGCAGCGGCACCGGTTCCTTGTATTAACCTAGCCAAAATAAGTACCGGAAATAGAGAGTGTCCAACAAACCCGATAACCGATCCGATGCAGTTTATTATAATCCCAAATAGTAGTAGCTTTTTAATGCCTAGCTGATCCGATAGTTTTCCATATACCGCTGTCCCTATGGAAAAAGTCAATATAAACGCTGTATTTATCCAGTTAATACTTGCTGGTTCCTTATGAAAATCTCTAGCAATATCCGGTAATGAAACATTCAAAACCATTTCATTTAAAACACTGAAAAAAGAAAGAACACTGAGCCATAATAAAATTTGATTATGATGCAAATTTATCTGTGAATGAGATGTATTCACATTTTACCCTCCATTAATGAGGGTAGACGTAGTTTATAGGGTTATTGATACGCTTTCCCTCTCTAAATATACCCAATTATCTTTATTCCACTTCATATAAACTCCTCCTAAATATGATTCATATATTTTACCATATATGTTACAATTTTTAACCCAGATTTTTTGCGTAAATGACTGACTTTTTTTAAACCTACTTTATCACTTTACAATAAAGACCTGATGACTATAGTCATCAGGTCTCTATTTCTCATTATTGCTCGACGGTTTCCTTCTCTTCTTCTTGCTCAGCTATAATAGGTGCCTGTTTTTTTTCTAAGCCAGCTGCAATTTGCTCTAGCTCCGGACGTAATGTATGCTTACCTGCATAGCTTTCAATAAGCTCCTTAACGTCAATCCCTGATGTTTCCTTTAAGGATTCTTGTAATGTGGACATAAGGTTTGTTGCATAGGCAGTTACTTTGTTCGCGCCACCGCCGCCTTCTCCACCACCAGTATCGACAACCGTAATCTTATCAATATTGCCAAGAGGACTTGCAAGCTCCTTCGCATATTCCGGCATCATGCGCACAATCATATCTAAGACTGCCGCTTGACCATAGTATTCAAAGGCCTCAGCAATTTTGCGTTTTGCCTCAGCTTCTGCAAGACCACGCAGACGAATAATTTCCGCATCCGTTTCCCCTTTTGCACGCTCTGCATCCGCTTTTGCAAGACCGTCCAGACGTATTTTCTCCGCCTCGGCCTGCGCTAATGATTCAATTCGGTATTTCTCTGCATCAGCCTGTGCAAGCTCACGCATTTTTTCGGCAGATGCGTTTTGCTCAACAGCATAACGATCCGCATCAGCCTTTTTCTTCACTTCTGAATCGTATTGCTTTTCTCGACGTAAAATCTCTTTTTCCTCTAATTCAATTTGCTTTTGACGTTCAATAATGCGAATTTGCATTTCCTGCTCTGTTACTTCCTGCTTTGCACGTGCCGTCTCTAGCTCATACGCTTGGTCCGCGCGGGCTTTTGCGATATCCTGCTCACGACGGAATTCAGCTACTTTTAATTGATTTTCTTTTTCCGCTTCAGCTATTTCTGTGGCACGCTCAAGCTCTGCCTTTTGTGCTTCTTTCGATGCCTCTGCACGCTTAATACGTGTCTCTTTTTCTGCATCTGCAGTTGCAATATCTGCATCACGCTTAACTTGGGCAATACGAGGCTTACCAAGCGATTCCAAATAACCGTTTTTATCACGTACATCCTTAATCGTAAAGGAGACGATTGTCAGCCCCATCTTTGCTAAGTCTTGGGATGCAACACGTTGTACCTCCTGAGAAAATTTATCACGATTTTTATAAATCTCCTCCACTGTCATTGAGCCTAAAATGGAGCGTAAATGCCCTTCTAATACCTCACGTGCTTCATTTTCACGCTCATCTTTTTGCTTTCCTAAAAATTGCTCAGCTGCAGTTGCAATTTCAGAAATGGACCCACCGATTTTAATAATAGCAGTTCCATCAGCCATCACCGGTACTCCCTGCTCCGTATATACTTCAGGTGTAGTTACATCTAGCTTACTAGATAATAAGCTTAATGGCTGTGCTTGCTGGAAAATCGGAAATACAAATGTACCGCCACCACGAATTATTTTAATACGATTTCCTGACTCATCCTTATGTACATTTTTTGAGCCAAGATAGCTACCTGTTACAATCAGTGCTTCATCAGGACCCGCTGTTCGATACTTTGTCACATACAGTGCCACAAGTGCAATTAAAATAAAAGCTACAATACCTATCACAATTAAAATTTCCATGGACATATAAATATCTCTCCTTTAGACAAATTTCTTCTCATAGGATCTTACAAAAAGTGTGCCTTCCTTGACCTCTACAACAAGTACCGTTGTATCATAGTCGATTGCCTCATTGTCATAGCCAGTTGCTCGCTTAGAAATCATGCCACTTGCTGTTTCAATGACAACCTCTCCAAAGCCGTCACTTGGAATTGGGACAATAACCTTCCCAAGCTGACCACCAAGCGATTCTTCTGTATAGGCTAACGAAACATCCGCTGATCTGAGCGGAACTAGAACGAATAAATAAAATAGTGCACTTAAAATAGCTCCGATGATAGCAGCCGCAAAAATATTCCAAACGCTAGGGAAAAAGGCTAACTTTTCTAAAATAAATCCTGCTGCTGACATCAACGTAATGAAAGATAGAATGACACTTGGATTAAAAATCGGTAGACCCTCACCAATGCCCTCAACAGCATCACCAAAAAACATAAATAATAGCGTTGCAAGGCCTGCGAAGATTAATACCACTAAAAAGATTTGCTCGAGTGAATAGCCAAATAGCGTCAAGTTGTTCACCCCTTTTCATTGTATTACCTACTATACGGATGTACGCTTTCAAAAGTTTCATAATTTTTCTCATTTTTCTAACAAAAGAAAAGGAGCCTAAAATATTATGCTCCTCTTGATGTTGTTGAAATACTATTATGTCA